>JBJYWZ010000632.1:0-3769 GCA_046259725.1 Promineifilaceae bacterium (SeqCode)
CGTCTTTGCCGGAAAAGATGGCTATCCGGCAGACGAAGCCTATTTCCTACACTTCATCATTCGCACCATCCACCAGGCCCTCGGTGGGCACCCCCTACTCGAGGCTACCCAATTCGAAGCCTGGATTGCCGAACGGCACGCCCAGATAGAAGCAGGCGAGCTAGTTTATATCGCCCATCAGATCGATTTTCTGGGGACAAAAAACTAGCGCCGCGGCATCTTTGGGCGCAAACTCTTTTATCCCTGTGCCCTCTCTGTCCCTTCTCTGCTTCTCCTCTTACGGATCATTCCGATCAAGCCACAGCAGGACCATGAGGATGAGTTCGATCGCTTTGTCAATCAGACCGGCCGGTCCCCAGATATTGGGCCAGTTAAATACAAAGTAGAGCACAAAAGTGACCGCCGTATATGCCAACAGCACCCAGCGGATCAACGCCCGCTGTGCCGCCAGTTGTGGGATGAAGTAAAGCGCGACGATCAGCACCAGATACCCCAGGCCATTTAAGATGAACAAGGTATTGCTGGTGGTGAAACCCAGACCCAGGTGCACGATGGCCGTGATTACGGTAAGTGCGATGATGGCATAGCGTCTTGTATTAAGCGAACTGGTCATCAGAAACCTCCTTCTGTGATGATTGATCAATCAACCCGGTCAAAAATTGGTTCCCCCACCATAGGCCCGCTAGACTCAATAACAGGTCACGGCTGTGAATCAGCACGCCGGTGCTCACGCCTATCGCCGGATCAAGCGCGATATTGTCACGACTCAACTGAGTCAGGGCCAGCACCAATGCTGCTTCCACTGTACCTAATCCACCCGGCAATGGCAACAAAAAGGCAAATCGCACGGCCGTTAACACCATAATCGCCTCTAAAGAAGAGACTTTTGCTCCCAAAAACGTGAGCATCGTCCCAAATTCCACGATCATCACCAGCCAGGCGGCTACGGAGATAAGCAGTGCCGCCAGGACCACCTGCGGAGAGTGGCGAAAAAAGCGGCCGGCCTCGACCTCACTGGCGGCCATGCCGTGGATGCCCCTTTCAAACTGCTCGGCCCAGGCATTGTTCCGTCCAAACAGCGGCCGGATCGAACGCATAAACTTGGCAGCAGGCCGCCGGCCGCGCCACAGTGCCAGCAGGTACAGCAGAGGGAAGCTCAATAAGGCCAGGGCAAGAGCGGCCGTCTGCCATCCTATGTCTTCGCCAAGAAGACGCGTCTGCAAGATGACCAGCACACCCAGCGCCAGAAATGCAAAATTGACCAGCAGTTCCAATGATTTGTCCAGCGCTACCGAGGAAACGGCCGTGATCCGAGGCACGCCATGAACTTTTTCCGCCAGCAGCACCTGCACCGGTTCACCGCCGAACTGCGGGCCCGGCGTAAAGTAGCTCACACTAAAAGCCGCCAGCCGGTGGCCCATCGTCATGCCAAACGGCAGCTTATATCCCAATCCCCACAAAATCAACCACCAGCGGCCCGTCAGCAGTGCCAGCACCAGCCCATTGAGCAAAACCAGCACAATGATTTGTCCTGCCGTTAGCTCCAGAAGAGAAAGGAAAACGGCCGTTAATGGCACCTGGCGTAATACCCACCAGAACAACACCAACGCTGCCAGCCAGAGGGCCACCGCTATCGACTGTTTACTTCTCAAGACTTTACTCACCTGCCCGTTGCTTCACGAATTCTTCTTCCGGCTGCCAGAGAGAGAACGCCCCGCTGCCTAAAAGTGCAATCGTCACGCCGCACGCCAATGCCGCACCATTAAAAAGATTCGCGCCATTGACCAACATGTCAAAACCAAGCGGGAACATTACTACAATCGCGGCAATACGACCAGCAATCCCCAATGTGATCATTACCGCCGCCGCTGCGCCGATAATAGCGAAAAATGTGGCCAGAAAGGCAGGCCAGGGCAAATGCCAGGCGCTGAATAAAGCGACCCAGTCGGCCGGCTGCCAGAGCGGGTCTGCTTCCAGGGCCAGCATAAGGACGCAAACGGCAAAAACCAGGCGCAGCACCACCGGTAGATAAAACAAAAAAAAGCGGTACGCCTGCCGCTGCCGCGCTTTATACTGATCTGATCGCGGATCGAGGTAGCCAGTAACCACCATCCAGTCGCGCAAAAAGCTGGCGGAGGTCGCTACGGCGAAAATGGTTCCCCCAATAGTCGCCGCCTCCGCCGGCAATATCGGCCACAACACGACGCTCATGAACCCCATCTGGAAGCCGGCGGCAGTTCGCCGGTGCACGCTTGGCGGCAGGGGATACTCAGGGTAGCCGCGTTTTTTACGAATCCGGATGCCAATCAAAAAGAAGTAACGCGCCAGTCCGATGAACAGATACCATGGCGGAAGCTGTGCGTACCAGACAGCCAAAAAGCTGACGATCAACATGCCCAGGCTGTCAAATTCCATATCCAGCCGGACGCCCAATCCAGTGACGTGATTGGTTATGCGCGCTGCGTAGCCATCCAGAAAGTCGGCAATGTCGGCCGTTGTATACAATAAGGCGGGCAGCCAGGCGAGCCGGCCGGCAGGCCAGGGTATGAATACAAAGCCGGCCACCATGCTGATCAGCACGCCGCGCAGCAGCGTCAGGCGGTTTCCCCAGCCGAACGTCGCCAAAACGGCCGTTTCGCCGGTTCGATAATTCTCAGGCAAATATCGCCACAGCACCCACAGGCAATAAGCCGCAGCAGCGGTCGATTGCAGCAGCCACTGCCCCGCGTAGGCGGCTGATCCTCCAAATTGCCCCAGCCGATAGACAAAAAGGATGGACAAGAAATAGAAAGCCGCCACCCACAGCCAGCGTCGTCTGAGCAGCTTAAGTTGAACTTGACTATCCACTAAGATCCCAGATTCATTGGCTACACGCCCGGTTCATCACCGGCTTTTGCAGGACGACGTCCCACCGCAGCCCTGCGCTGGCAGTTGTCGGCCATTCCGATTTCATCAGTTCTTCGTCTCTCCATACCGTCATGAAATATCCGGCTATGTTACTATATTTGCTGTTCAATATTCAATTCCAAAAAAGGTTATACCCCCACCTATATCTGCCGCTTATGTCGGGATAGATTTACTGTCTTCTTTGAATAAGGTATGGTCAGAAATGTAGACTGACGCAAACGTCAACATTGAATGGAGAAAAACGAGGTTATCTAATGCTGGAAATGGAACAGACTGATAGTTCGAAGCTGGTGCAGATGAACACACACGGCGAAGATGAGGATAGCCATGGTAGTTATCTGAAATTCTTCGTCATGATTGGCGCGTCCATGGTCATTATGTACTTATTGACCTATCTCAATTCCTACCAGATCATCGAACACGCGCACTTCAGCGAAACCAGGCTATATATGACCACGCTGATGGGCGGCGCCATGATGGCCATCATGCTGTTCTTCATGTTGGGGATGTACAAGAACAGCAAGGCCAATAGTGCCATCTTTGTCGCAGCCGGTCTGTTAATGCTGCTTTCAATCTGGTTGGTACGCAGCCAGATTACCGTCAATGGCGTCGACTATATGGAGGCCATGATTCCACATCACTCGATCGCCATCCTGACCAGCGAGCGTGCCGGCATTGAAGATCCACGCGTACGCGAGCTGGCCGATCAAATCATCGAGGCTCAGCGCAAAGAGATCAAGGAAATGGAGTGGCTGATTGACGATATTAATACCAATGGCCTTGCCCAAACAGAAGAGGAGGCGGCTGCCAGACCCGTGCCCCAATTTACGGCAAGCCCGTAATAACACCACTTCCGGGCATT
>JBJYWZ010000633.1:0-2748 GCA_046259725.1 Promineifilaceae bacterium (SeqCode)
CGGGTCGTTGATCAATGCGCGGGCAATGGCCACGCGCTGTTTTTGCCCGCCGGAGATATGGGCCGGCAGCTTGTAAGCGTGCTCGCTCAATTCCACAATATCCAGCAGTTCCAGTGCCTGCTCTCTACTGATACCGCGCCGGTACTGTCCCGCAAACTCCTGCGGCAGCATGATATTGCTGACCAGGCTGAGCTGTGGCATCAACTCAAACGATTGGTAAACAATGCCCATATTTTCGCCGCGCCACGCGGCCAGTTCGTCTTGGGTCATTTTGCCGATGTTTAAAGGCGCTTCGCGTAGCGCCTCTGCCCGCTGCGGGTAGAAAAGGATTTCACCTGACGTAATTTCGCTTACGCCGGAGATCATATTTAGCAGCGTTGTCTTGCCCGCGCCGGATTTGCCGACGACGCCCAGGTATTCGCCCGGCATCACATCCATGTTGATGTTATTGAGGGCGACAAAATCACCAGACCCCGTTTGATACACCTTGCGTACATCGCGCAGCGTGAAAATCGGGGAGGGGGATACAAAATTAGCGTCGTTCATCTTCGCGGGAACTATTCAGGCTCCCATCGGCGCGACCGGTTCGTTCTTCAGGCTCAAACACAACCGCCGCACGGCCGGGAAATCATTTCTCCAGAGAATTTTAGCGTTTTATGGCCTGAGCGTCGCTTTTTCTTCATTTTTGAGCGCCTGCCGGTTACAAAAAGCCGCAGTTTGCTCCATAGAAAATTTCTATCGAAGCATATTGAAAAGTGCAATCGGCCGTGTGATGGATATCACTACTTCTGTTCTGCATCTCCGATTATAGTAAATATCGAGAGTAATTAAGCGCTACCGCAATTAAGAAAGTGATTGAACTGATGGGAACGGAGCGGAGTATGGACGTAGAAAGATTTGACCTGGCAGAAAGCCAATCGGCGCTCTGCAGCGTCTTCGCCAATCCCAAACGAGTTTTGATCTTATGGGCGTTGGCCGAGGAAGAGAGAGCAGTTACGGCTATTGCCCACGCAATTGACGCCTCTTTGCAGAACACGTCCCAACACCTGAGCTTAATGAAGGCGGCTGGTATTTTGGAGGCGAGACGAGATGGCCAGACCATCTACTATCGCATCTCCGATAGCGTGGATTCTGAACGATGCCGGCTGCTGCTGGAAGCGCGAAATGGTTTTATCAAGAATTGATGAGTGTTAACGATTTACCCGGAGGTAATCATGTCAAACCCAGTAGTTGAATTATCAGATATTCAGGCCGCGAAAGTTGTGGATGCGCGCGGCAGCGCCTGCCCCGGGCCCCTGTTGGAGGCCAAGAAGGGCATCGGCACGATTAAGGTTGGTGAAGTGCTGGAAATCTGGTCCGGTGATCCGCGTACTAAGGAGGATATTCCCAAGTGGTCCAAGAAAGTGGGTCACGAATTTCTGGGTAGCCTGACGGCCGAAGGCGGCTACGACCGCATTTTCATCCAGCGGGCTAAATAAGTGGCCGAGATGGAATCGGGCGCGGTGGAATCGTGCAAAGTCCAATTAAGCCGGCGAAGGAGATAAATATGGAATCTGCAACACCAAAGATTCTAATTCTGGCAACACTCTCTGGGGGTTACGCGGGGGCGGATTCAGTTGGCCAACTGCACACGGATTACGCTGCGAATGTTTACATCTTGCCAACCGTGTGTCCGGCCATGTTTCCCGAGGAGTTTTATTTACGAACCTTCGAGAAAGGCTTTGACGCTGTCCTGGTCATGTACAGCGGAACGGACTGTCCCTATAAGGGGGGAGCCGAGCGCACGGCCGAGATCGTCAATCGCGTCTATCCATTGATGAAGGAACGTGGTATCGATCCGCGCCGGCTGCGCCTGACGGCCATCTGTACGGTCTGTACCAAACCTTTCCTCAAGGAAGTTGAACAGATGAACGGGCTGCTGCGCGAAATTGGTCCGGTTGCCGAGGAATTGGCCGCCGTAGCGCGGCCGGCCTGATGATTAAGAGGCTAGCATACGATGGCATTAAATGACCCCAAGCCAATTTCAGATTTCGGATTTCAGATTTTGGAGCAAAATCCCAAATCCCAAATCTCGAATCCCAAATCGGTCGATGCTCTCGTCATCGGCGGCGGCATCGCCGGCATGCAGTCAGCGCTCGATCTGGCCGATCAGGGTTACCATGTAGCGTTGGTCGAGAAGGAAGCGAGCATTGGCGGGAAGATGATTGCCCTGAGCAAGGTCTTTCCCACCCTCGACTGCTGCAGCTGTATCACCACGCCGAAGATGTCGGCCGTGGCGCACCACGAGAATATTGATCTGCTGACCTACTGCGAGGTGCAGAGCGTCGCACAAAACGGCAGCGGGTTCAAGGTTCAGGTGTTGAAGAAGCCGCGCTATGTGGATGAGGAGCGCTGCACCGGCTGCCGCCAGTGTGAATACGCCTGCCCGATCGATCTTCCTTCGGAGTTCGATCTGGGCCTCGGCGCGCACCGCGTGATTCGCGTGCCCTTCTCCACGGCCGTGCCGCAAAAGGTGGTGCTGGACATTGAGAACTGCATCCTGTGCGGTAAGTGTGAACAGGCATGCCCGCATGGCTGTATTGACTTCACGCAGACGGCGCAGGAATTTGAGATAAAGGCAGACGCGATTGTCCTGGCCACCGGTTTCGAACTGACGCCGACCGGCGCCAAAAAGGAATATGGTTCCGGATCCCTGGCCAATGTCGTCAGCCCGCTCGTTGTGGAGCGGCTTCTGGCCCCGACCGGCCC
>JBJYWZ010000634.1:0-3274 GCA_046259725.1 Promineifilaceae bacterium (SeqCode)
GTTTGCACAGCGAGGCCGGTGGCTATGGATTGAACAAGCATTCCATGAGCCACACGACGGCCGAACGGGCCCTGTTCTGCATAGACAGCGTCGGTATGTATCTGGTTGAAATCCCCGGATAAACCGGCAAAGGTCACGATATCGCCTTCGGTAATCGTGCGGCCGGCCGTCACCAGCTCCTGTCCGAGTTCAAACTCCTCAAAGTACAGTCCTTTGGGTCTATAGACGGATTCGCTCATGAATACTCCAGTGAACGGACAGAAACGCGGCTCGGCCTTCAGGCGCTTTCGGCAGCCGCCAGCTTCTCCGCTTCGTCAGCAACAATGAGAGCATCGATAAAGTCATCCAGATCGCCATCCATCACCGCCGCCAGATTGTAGCTGGAATAGCCAATGCGATGATCGGTGACGCGGCTTTGCGGATAGTTATAGGTGCGGATTTTCTCGCTGCGATCGCCACTGCCCACCTGTGCTTTGCGATCAGCGGCCAATTCCGCGTGCTGCTTTTCCGACTCGGCTTCCTGCAAGCGTGCCTGAATAATGGCCATGCCCAGGCGCTTGTTTTGGGTGAGGCTGCGCTCGGTCTGGATCTTGACCATCATACCGGTTGGTTTGTGGACGATGCGCGCCGCCGTGGCGTTCTTCTGCATATGCTGCCCGCCTGGGCCGGAGGAGAATTCGGCCGTGATTTCCAGATCGCGCTCATCCAGGGTGATTTCCACGTCATCCACTTCGGGCATCACCGCGACCGTTGCCGTGCTCGTGTGGATCCGTCCCTGCGATTCAGTCACGGGAACACGCTGCACACGGTGCACACCGCTTTCAAACTTCATGCGTGAATAGGCGCCTCTGCCTTTAACCAGCATCACGACTTCTTTATAGCCGCCGACGCCCGTACTGTTTTCGCTCATTATCTGCGTCTTGTAATTGTGGTTCTCCGCATAACGCGCGTACATGCGCAGCAGGTCAGAGGCGAAAATGCCCGCTTCATCCCCACCGGCGCCGGCCCTGATTTCAATAAAAACATTCTTGTCGTCGCGCGGGTCCTTGGGAACCAGCAAGCGGCGCATAGAAGATTCCAGATCCTCCATCTGTTCCGTTAGCTTCGTGACCTCGTCATCGGCCAGGGCCAGCAATTCGGGATCATCTTCAAGTTCGATAAGCTCTTCCGCTTCGTCGCGTTCCTGGCTGATCCGTTGATATTGATTATACGCTTCGACAAGTTGGGCTAAATCTGAGCGTTCCTGGGCCAGTTCAGTCAGCCGCACGTGATCGGCCAGCACGGCAGGATCTGTCATCTGCCGTTCCACGTCTTCGAATCGCGCTACAACTTTTTGAATCTTATCCAGCATTATTCAGTCTCGCTCCAGCACACGGCCGATTATGATTCGTAGTAACCGCCAAAACCAACCGTCCCCGGTCCCGCGTGCGTGCCGATAACCGGGCTGAGTTCGCCATAAATCAATTCAACGGGATTAATGCGCCGCTGCAGTTCTTCACCCAGCAGGCGTCCTTCTTCGGGGGCAACGGCATGAACGACGGCCAGATGGACATTATCTTTGCCACCATACATCTCTTCTGCCAGATCGGCCAGGAAAGCAAGCGCTTTTTTCTTCGTGCGCACTCTGGCCATGCTGTCAATCACGCCATCGGCTATTTGCAGCACCGGCTTGATAGAAAGCGCGGAGCCAATCAGCCAGCTTGCACCGCCAATCCGGCCACCACGATGTAAATACTCCAGCGTGTCGACGGCGAAATAGACATGCATTTCAGGGATCAGGCGCCGCGCCGCCTGCGCCACCTCCTGTAGATCTGCTCCGGCCTGGGCGGCGCGTGCCGCCTCGAGCGTGATGAAGCCGTGACCCACTGATACGGACAACGAATCGATCACCTCGACGGGAAATCCTTCCATCAGATTGGCCGCGCCGACGGCCGAAGCGTAAGTGCCGCTGATGCCGCTGGAGAGGGTGATGCAGACAATGCCGTCGGCCGTTTCGGCCACGCTCTTGTACAATTCGTGGAAATCACCGACGGAGGGCTGCGAGGTCGTGGGCAGCTCGCTGGAATTCGCCAGACGTCTATAAAATTCATCCGTCGTAATATCGATCCCGTCGCGATAGCTCTCTCCACCCCATATAAGGTTCAGTGGTATGGTCCGCAAATCATATTGGGCAAGCATTTCCGCTGATAAATTGGCCGTACTGTCCATCACGACAGCCACTTTACGCTTAGACATTATTCCTCTCTCCTCAATAAATCTGTCCCTGTAATGGAAACCCCGTCATGCTAGTGCATCAATCTTCAAAATTGCGGTAATCCTCAAGTAAGGAGTAAGTACAAAAAAGAATAAAAAATGGAGGTATTTCTATTCCATTATCCCGAATTCCGCTTTTTCAGCCAATCGCGCTAACTATCGTCATTGAGAAAAACACCTTCCGGCAATCAAAGGTTGCGTTTGCCGCGAAATAGGTATCGCGCGGCGCATTTATGATACAATTCGTGCCGCTCCAGGCTCCAATCTTCCTGGATCGACAAAAGAGAAGAATTCTATGAATCGTGAGTATCATAAATGGTACAGCCCCCACCTGGGGCGTGATATGGAACTGCTGGTATTCGGCCACGGTGGCGCCCGTGTACTGGTCTTCCCGACGTCGAAGGGCCGCTACTACGAATGGGAGGACCGGGGGATGATGAATACCCTTGGCGAACACCTCAACAAGGGCTGGCTGCAAGTTTACTGCGTGGACAGCGTAGATGCGGAAAGCTGGTATGCGCGCTGGCGGCATCCGGCTGAGCGCGCCTGGCGGCATATGCAGTACGAGCAGTATCTGCTTTATGAAGTGCTGCCCCTTTCATGGCAGAAGAACCAGACCCCTTTTCTTATTACGACCGGCGCCAGCTTTGGCGCCTATCACGCCGTCAACTTTGCCCTGCGCCATCCCGATCTTGTCGGCCGTACGCTGGGCATGAGCGGTGTTTACGAAGTCGATCTCTGGACCGACGGCTACAGCGACGACAACGTCTACTTCAATAATCCCAATGCATTTATTCCCAATGAGCATGATTGGGGACGCCTGGAAGCCCTGCGCCGGATGGATATTATTCTCGCCGTCGGCCGTGACGACAGTTTGCGTCACAGCAGCGAGAGGCTGTCGACGGCCCTGTGGGACAAAGGCATCGGCAACGCGCTGCGCCTGTGGGACGGCTGGGCGCATGATTGGCACTACTGGCACAATATGCTGCTGACCTATATCGGCGGGCATGATTGATTCAGG
>JBJYWZ010000635.1:0-1785 GCA_046259725.1 Promineifilaceae bacterium (SeqCode)
ACCGGTATGTGTCAACAACTTTGAGACAACTTTGGCAAAGAAATTAGTGTAGATGAATGTTGTTGGCGGCAACTCCTGTCTGGTCGAGACGAGGATTCGCCATTGAGAACCAATCGGGTTTATCGCTTTCCGGAACAGTGTAACGGAGCCTCTGTTGGGCCTGGGCAGAGTGCGGGACCCTGCCCAGGGTTACACCGTTCACCGGTATCAGCGCTCGGGTTGCTCCCCAGCAGAGCCCTATCCTCTGTACCGGCGACTGGCAGTATAGGTGACTGCGGCGACTCGTTCAAGGCAATGCTGGCTGTCTCATCCGTCAATGGCGTACTCGCTTGGTTGATCCAGACTGCGTCTGGCAGTTGGGCCGGTGTCGGTTCTCCTTTCACGAAGCGTTCGGGATGTAGCTGATAGGCCTGTTGCAGGATGACCTGCCGCTGCGCCAGTTTCTCCTCGGCCCGGCCGTAGTGCACATCGGCCGGTGTGAGTAAGGAGAGCCCCGTGTGATGGTGCTGCTGGTTGTACCAGGTGAAGAAGCACCGGCACCATCGGCGAGCATCAAATAGCGAGCCGAAGCGTTCCGGATAGGTTGGGCAGTATTTGAGCGTACGAAAGTGTGCTTCAGAATAGGCGTTGTCATCTGGGACACGTGGTCGACTATGACTCTTGGCGACCCCGAGATCGCTCATCAACAGCGCAACGGGTTTGGCGATCATGGGACCGCCTCGGTCAGCGTGAATGGTCAGTTGCTCTTCTGCGACGCCTTGGGTGGTACAGGCCGCCGTGATCAGTTCGCCTGCCAATTCGGCCGATTCTCGCTCGGCCACCATCCAGCCGACGACGTAGCGACTGAAGACATCGAGCATGACGTAGAGATAGTAGTAGCAAAGCTTCACCGGTCCACGCAGCTTGGTGATATCCCATGACCAGAGCTGGTTGGGTTCGGTGGCCAGCAGTTCCGGTTTGGCGTAGGTCGGATGACGCAGCTGATTTCGTCGCTCTCGTACCTCTTGGTACTCGTCCAAAATGCGGTACATGGTTCGCCAGTGACAGAAATAGACGCCTTCATCGAGCAAGGCCGCATAGACCTCACGAGGACTTTGGTCTTGGAACCGCTCGCTGTTGAGCACAGCACGAACCTCTTCCTTTTCGGCATCATCCAGTGCCCGAGGTGGCTTGGGCCGTTCTTGTTTCGCTTTCGGCGACTTGAAGACAGGTTTGCGCAGACGATAGAGATTGCTTCTCGGCATCTCCAAGAGGCGGCATGCTTCCGCCACACCAGTGACAGTGGCCAGTTCCATACAGGCAGCCATCATGAATTCTCGTTGTTCGGCGTCTCGTCTGGACTCGTCCCAAGTAGCTGGGCTAACTTTTTTTGCACATCGATGATGTGCTCAGCCCGTTCCAGCCGTGTGCGTAGTCGTTCGTTCTCACGTTGCAGTCGCTTGATCTCGGCTGCTTGGGGATCAGGCTTGCGCCCACCTTTCTGACCCAGTGTGCCTTGTTCCCGCTGCTGGCGCCACGCAGTCAGGTGCGACGAGTAGAGCCCTTCCCGGCGCAGTAACGCACCGATTCGGCCGCGTTCCGTACACCGGTCCGCTTCGGCCAGAATGCTCAACTTGTATTCGGCGCTGAACCGGCGCCGTTCTGCCTTGGGCACCACTTGTGGGTCCGGCACTTGGGTCATCGCCCGTCTGTTTCCGTTGGTCACGCCAAGTTTGACCTGCATGTTCGACTCCTTGTCGGTTGGAATCCTACACTAATTTCCTACCGCAAGTTGTCTCATCCATT
>JBJYWZ010000636.1:0-1665 GCA_046259725.1 Promineifilaceae bacterium (SeqCode)
AGCCGATGACGGCCGAACAGTATGGCGCGCTGAGCAAGGCGGATAAAGAGGCGTGGACAGAGACGAACAACCGCCTGCAGCATGAATTAAACGAAATGATGCACCAGGCACGCAAGATGGAAATCGGTGCGCGCCAGGAGCTGGAAGCGCTGGAGCGGCGCGTGGCCGCCTCCGTCGTTGACGGCGCAATTGCCGAGCTGAAAAAGACTTATGCCGATCATGAGAAGGTGCAGCGTTACCTTAAAATGCTGCACCAGGACATTATCGACAACGTCGACCTGTTCCGGCATACAGCGGAGGAAGAGGAAGAAGGGGAAAACGGCAGCCCGCCCTCGGAGACGCCGGAACGTTTCCGCCGCTACCAGGTCAACATCCTGGTGGACAATGATCAGGAAGGGAGCGCGCCCGTGATTGTGGAGCTGGACCCTACCCTGCCGCGTCTCCTTGGCCGTGTGGAGCATGAAGCACGACGCGGCGGCGCCGTCGTCACCGATTTCACCCTGATTCGGGCGGGGGCGCTGCACGCGGCCAACGGCGGCTACCTGGTCATCCGTGCGCGCGACATCTTTTCTACGCCCGCGGCGTGGGAAGGGTTGAAGCGTGCCCTGGTCAGCGAAGTTGTCAGGCCTGACGACCCGGCCACACGCAGCGGAACGGCCGTTCGCACACTCGATCCCGAAGTGATTCCCCTCGACGTCAAGGTCATCCTCACCGGCCCTGCTGAGCTCTATTACATGCTGCACGAGGCGGACGAAGATTTCCCGACCATCTTCAAAGTCATGGCTGATTTTGATGAGCAGGTCGACCGCACGCCGGAAAATGAGTTTGACTACGCCACCTTCATCGCCACGCGCGTAATTGAAGAGGAACTACTGCATCTCGACCAGCCGGCCGTGGGCCGCGTGATCGAATATGGCGCGCGCCTGGCTGGCACGCAGGACAAGCTCAGCACGCGCTTCGGGCAGATTGCCGACCTGGTGCGTGAGGCAACCTATTGGAGCGAAAAGCAGGGCCGCGCAATCGTCACCGAAGCCGACGTGGAGATGGCCATCGATCATCGTGAGTTCCTCAACAATCGCATCGAGACGCGCATGCGCGAGAACCTGCGCCAGGGGCGGCAGTTGATCAGCACCGATGGCCAAATCGTCGGCCAGATCAACGGGCTGACAGTCCTTCAGATAGGTGACTACAGCTTCGGCCATCCCTCCAGGCTCACGGCGCGCACTTATGTCGGCAAGGAAGGCGTGGTGCAGATCGACCGCGAGGCCAAGCTTGCCGGCCCCATTCATAATAAAGGATTGATGACCCTGGTTGGCTACCTCGGCGGGCAGTATGCCGGGGAGATGCCCCTCTCTCTCTCCGCGCAGCTCACCTTCGAACAAAGTTATGGCAGTATCGATGGCGACAGCGCCTCCTCAACCGAGCTGTACGCACTCCTGTCCAGCCTTTCCGGCATCCCCATACGCCAGGGCGTGGCCGTGACCGGCTCCGTCAATCAGGCCGGCGAAATCCAGGCCATCGGCGGTGTCACTCAGAAGGTGGAAGGGTGGTTCAACGTCTGCCGCGAGCAGGGTCTTAGCGGCGATCAGGGCGTCATGATCCCCGCCGCCAATGTGCAGGACCTCATGCTGCGCGTCTCCGTCGTCAGGGCTGTCGAGGAAGGCA
>JBJYWZ010000637.1:0-1815 GCA_046259725.1 Promineifilaceae bacterium (SeqCode)
AGCCGCCATGAAGATCGATCAGGAGGGAAAGATGACGATTAAGCATTTATGCAGCAAGGGTGTCAGCAACCGGCAGGTTGCCCGTTTGCTGTGTGTTTCCGAAGGAGTGGTTCGTTATCATCGGGGGCGTGAGCACAGCGGAGCGATAGACGGCCGAAGCCGGCAACTGCATTTGGCCGAAGGCTGGAGCGAGGCGATCACCCATTATATAGCCAGTCTTGGTACTGACGGTCCAATCAATCTGGCCGCCCTTCACGACTGGCTGGTGAGCGAACACGACTATCCCGGAAGCCGTCGTTCTGTGCAGCGCTACTATCGCAAACATTTTCCCAAGCCCTGCAAACGCGCTCGTCGCCGAGTGGAGACACCGCCCGGTGCGCAGGCCCAGGTCGACTGGGATGAATATAAACGCATCTGGGTAGGCGGACGACCGGTGCGCGGCTACCGGTTCCACATGAAGCTGAGTCACAGCCGAATGCCGGCGACGGTATGGTCGGCGCGCAAAGATCAGTTGTCGTGGCTTGCGGTCCATAACGAAGCGTTCCGGCGACTGGAGGGGGTTCCGGCAACGCTGCGGGTCGACAACGTGAAGACGGCTGTGGCCAAGGGTGCAGGTCCCTGGGGAGAACTGACGCCCAGCTATCGGCGCTATGCCAGGGCATTGCGGTTTCACATCGATGCTTGTCTGCCGCGGGCGCCGCAGCACAAAGGCAAGGTCGAACGCGACATTCTCGATCATCAGAACTTCAGCGATGTTCGCAGACGTCACTGGGACAGCTGGCAGCAGCTCCAGGAGCATGCCGACAACATGGACCGGCAGCTTGCCGAGCGAAGGATCTGCCCGGCCACCGGAACCACCGTGATCGAGGCATGGCGCCAGGAACGATTTTTTCTCTCTCCGGTGCCGCTACTGCCCGAACCCTTCGACCTGGTGGTAACCCGACGCGTACAGCCGGACTGTACCGTGGGCTTTGAGAGCCGCCGGTACTCGGTGCCGTTCGAGCTGTTGGACCGGCAGGTAGAAGTGCGCGGCTGCGCCGGTGTGGTCCAGGTGGTTTATGACGGGGGCGTGGTCGCCGAGCACCCTCGCCACACGCCGGAGCGTATATTGATCGACCCGGCTCACTATCAAGGGAAAGCCAGCTCAGAGGTACTGCCTCCGACGCCACTGGGTCGCATGGGCAGGCGCCTGCAGGAGATCGCCACCATGAGCCCGGCACAGCGCCCTGTTGACCTTTATGCTGCGCTTGCGGAGGTGGCCCGATGAGCGCCAAGGGCGGGCAGTCATCCACTGCCAAGGTCGATATTGACAAGACCCGCAACTGTCTCGAGCGCCTGGGTCTGCTGCACGCGGCCGATCGCCTGGATGAGTTGTTGACAGCTTCCATCAAACACGATGGCGGCCCTCACCGGTTCGTCGACCAGCTGCTGGAGTGCGAACTTCTCTGGCGCGAGGAACGTCGGGTTCGCACATCGTTGAAGCTGTCCGGATTGCCCACGGGACAGACGCTGGCCGATTTTGATTTTTCGTTTCAACCCTCCATCGAGCGCAGCCGGATCGAGACGCTGGCCACCTGCCAGTGGCTGCGTGAAAATCGGACTGTTCTGCTTCAAGGCCCCCCGGGGGTGGGCAAAACGCACCTGGCCGTGGCCTTGGGCGTCAAGGCCGTGGAGAACGGCTTCGGAGTGGTGTTCTACCGCCTCGAGGAGCTTCTGGCAGCCCTGAAGCAAGACGCCGATCTGTCTCCGGCCAGACGACGTCGAAAGAAGTATGTGAACACCGGACTTCTAATCATCGATGAGATGGGCTTCGAG
>JBJYWZ010000638.1:0-2744 GCA_046259725.1 Promineifilaceae bacterium (SeqCode)
ATCCCAAGACCGGCGAGCGACTTGTGGGACAAGTCGCCAAGCGTCAGGCTGTAATCAATCCTGACAACACGATTTATTCTGTGAAGCGCTTTATGGGGCGCAAGTACGACGATCCTGAAGTGGCCAAAGCACGCACCTACGTGCCCTATGAGGTGCGTAAGGCAGCGAACGGCGATGTCCGCGTGGTCATGAACGAACGCGAGTATTCACCCCCTGAAATTTCGGCCATGATCCTGCAGAAAATCAAGACCGACGCCGAAGCTTATCTGGGCCAGCCGGTGACGCAGGCGGTTATCACCGTGCCGGCTTACTTCAATGACAGCCAGCGCCAGGCGACAAAAGATGCGGGTAAAATCGCCGGTCTCGAAGTGCTGCGAATCGTCAATGAGCCGACGGCTTCTTCACTGGCCTATGGCCTGGGAAATGATAAGGACGGCATCATCGCCGTTTACGACCTGGGCGGCGGTACGTTTGATATTTCTATTCTTGAGGTTGGCGACGGCGTATTCGAGGTGAAGTCGACGAACGGGGATACATTCCTGGGCGGTGACGACTTCGACCAGAAGATCATCGACTGGGCGGCCGAGCAATTCAAGATGCAGGAAGGCATTGATCTACGCAATGATCGCCAGGCCTTACAGCGCCTGCGCGAAGCAGCCGAAAAAGCCAAGATTGAGCTTTCGACGACGATGCAAACGGAACTCAATCTGCCGTATATCACGGCCGATGCAACCGGACCCAAGCACCTGAACCTGACGCTGACTCGCGCCAAGCTGGAACAGCTCACGGAAGACCTGATCAAGCGTTCAATTGAACCGGTACGTAAGGCGATGAAAGATGCCGGCGTCAGCCCCTCTGACGTGGGTGAGGTCATTCTGGTCGGCGGCATGACGCGTATGCCGGCAATCCAGGATGCTGTGCGCGAATTTTTCGGCAGAGAACCGCATAAAGGCGTGAATCCCGATGAGGTGGTCGGCCTTGGCGCAGCGATTCAGGCCGGCGTGCTCGGCGGCGACGTAAAAGATGTCTTGCTGTTGGATGTGACGCCTCTCACCCTGGGTATTGAAACCCTAGGCGGCGTGGCCACGCCCTTGATCGAACGTAATACGACCATCCCCACCAAAAAGAGCCAGGTTTTCTCTACGGCTGCAGACAGCCAGACGCAGGTGGAAATTCATGTCGTGCAGGGTGAACGTCCGATGGCCATGGATAACAAGAGCCTGGGCAAATTCATCCTCGATGGCATTCCGCCGGCGCCGCGCGGTGTGCCGCAAATCGAAGTGACGTTCGACATCAACGCCGATGGTATTCTTAATGTGAATGCCAAGGATAAGGCGACAGGCCGCGAACAGGCGATGCAGATCATCCCCTCCAGCGGTCTGAGTGACAGCGAGATCGACCGTATGGTTGATGAGGCTGAGAAACACGCCGCTGACGATACCACGCGCAAGGATTCGGTAGAAGCGCGCAACATGGCAGATTCGGCCGTTTACAGCGCAGAAAAATTCCTCAGTGAAAACGGCGACAAGCTGCCCGAAGCGAGTAAAGCCTCTGTCCAGAGCCAGATAGATGCCACGAAAGCGGCCCTTGGCGGCGATGACACCGAGGCGATCAAGACGACCAGCAGCCAGTTGCAGGCCGTCATGCAGGAAGCGGGCGCTTCACTTTACCAGCAGCAGCAGGCCGGCCCGGCCCCTGAGGCAGAAGGCCAGCCTGGCCCTGAAACTGACGACGATCACTCCTCTGACGAGGATGTCATTGAAGGCGAGTTCAGCGACGCTTAATATTCGCTGATAGAAATAGGCTAAGCACATAATAAACCGTACCATCATGCGGTTTATTATGTGCGAGTTTTGGTTACATTATGGCAAGTAAGCGAGATTATTATGATGTCCTGGGTGTGTCTCGAGGGGCGACGCCCGAAGAGCTGAAAAAGGCGTATCGCCGCCTCGCCCGCCAATATCATCCGGATGTCAGCGATGATCCCGACGCCAACGAACGGTTTAAAGAAATCAGCGAAGCTTACGAGGTGCTGTCGGACGATCAGAAACGAGCGACCTATGACCGCTTCGGCCATGCCGGTTTCGGGAACGGAGGAGCCGGCTTCTCTGGCTTCGATGCAGACTTCGGAAACGTTGCCGATATCTTCGAAGAGTTTTTCGGCGGCGCATTCGGTGGGCGCAGGCGCCAGCGGCGCGGCCCGCGGCGCGGCAGCGATCTTCGTTACGATCTAAAGATAACGTTCGAGGAGGCGATGTTCGGTACCGAAAGGGATATCGAACTTCGCCGGCCTGAGACATGCGATCGCTGTAATGGCAGCGGTGCTGAACCGGGCACATCGCCAATTACCTGCCCAACATGCAGCGGCAGCGGCGAAGTGCGGCGCGTGCAGCAGTCCATTTTGGGTTCGTTTGTCAATGTAACGACCTGTTCTCAGTGCAACGGAAGCGGAGAGATCATATCCGAGCCCTGCACCCAATGCCGCGGCCAGAAAGTTGTCCAGCGCACTGTAACCAAAAAAGTGAAGGTCCCGCCTGGTGTTGATAACGATACACAAATCAGGTTGACGGGCGAGGGAGCTCCCGGCGTCTTCGGCGGTCCTCCGGGCAATCTTTTCGTCGTCCTGCACGTTGAGGACCATGAATTCTTCCAGCGCCGTGCTGATGATATCTGGCTCGATTTGCAGATAAATGTCGCCCAGGCCGCGCTCGGGGATGAAATTTCCGTGCCCACAATCGACGGCG
>JBJYWZ010000639.1:0-1666 GCA_046259725.1 Promineifilaceae bacterium (SeqCode)
ATCCGGCGTGATCAGGCCCCCTTCGCTGGGCTCGATTTCCAGCTGTGCACCGAAAGCCTCCATCGTGCGCAGCTTTTCCTGCGCGAAGGCGTCTGAGCAGATGACATGGAAGGGATACCCTTTGACGGCGCAGACGAATGCCAACGAGGAACCGGTACTGCCGCCGGTATATTCGAGCACGGTCATTCCCGGGCGCAATTCGCCCTGTTTCTCGGCCTCCTCGATCATGGCCAGCGCCATGCGGTCTTTGTAAGAGCCGGTGGGGTTACCCAGCTCCAGCTTAACATAAACTTCTGCGGAGCCTTCCGGCACGATCTTGTTCAGGCGCACCAGAGGCGTATTGCCAATGGCCTGCAGCGCGCTTTGCACAGCGGGTCGAATGAGGTTCGTCATAGTTATCACCCTTCCTCTTCATAAAAGGAGCACACCGGGTGGTGTGCTCCTGTGTAAAACGGGATATTGCAGCGGGCTATCAGTTGCCGGGCAGCGCCGGGTTGGCGTTGTGAACAAGCTGCAGGGCCATTTCCGGGAACCAGGCGCCGGCCGCCGGATCGATCAGGCCCCACTCGGGATCGACCGTCTCACCCGCCTGGCCAAGCCCACGCGTGCATTCCCCGTCGGACTCACCGGGAATCTTCACCCATAGATAGGCATCGACAAGGGTCGAGCCGGTGTCGGCCGTCGGCAGCAGGCCCAGGCCGCGGTCGGGCGGGTTGCACCAATCCTGCGGGTCCGGGTAGCTGACCTCCGGCATCCAGCCGCCCTGCCCATTACGGCTGGTATCGATTACAAAGTTCGTCAATCCTTCATCACCCGGATAGGGGACCCATGTCTGGCTCTCGACATTGTCGGCATACCATTGGTCGGTCTTATACCAGGTTGAGAAATCATAGGGGTCAGCCGGATAATATTGACTGGCGCACCAGTCATAGTGGCCGTATCCCCATGATCCGGGATCGTCGGCAAACCAGATGCACTTGGCAGTCCAGGTGCCGTATTTTTCCAGCTGGTCGGTCGGGCGGTAGTTGGACACGTTGACGAAGAAACCGTCAGCTCGTTCAACGCCGGCCTGAACGAGGCGCTGCGCGGCGTCGCCGGAGCCGAGCCAGAGACTGTTCGTGCCGTCGAGATAGACATAGGTGTTCGGCCGTGCCTTTAAGGCATCGACCGCGTAATTGAGCATTTCGAAGCGCTCATCGGCGGCCGTCGCCGCATCCGCTTCCGGCGGCTGGCACCATTCGTAATCCGCGGCCTCGCTGGGGAGACCCCGGAACTGCTTGTACCAGGGAATAATACCCAGGCCGTCAGGTTCCAGAATGACGACCGCCTCGCGGCTGCCGATTCCCGCGGCGAAGCCATCGATCCACGCTTCATACTCCGCGACCGAAGTCGCCCCGCCGGCCGAATATTGCGAACAGTCGCGGAAGGGAATATTGTAGGCGACCAGAACGGGAACGGTTCCCTTGCCCGCGGCGCGTTGAACGGTGTTCTTGACATCTTGCTGCACCTTCTGTGGGCTGCCGCCCACAAACCAGACGGACTGCGGGATCTCAATCATGGTTCGGATCAGGTCGGCGCTTTCCGTGTCGCCGCTGGAAATAAGGCCGGCAATCTGCAAAATTGCGCCCTGGTTTCTCTTGGCGACATAGAATTCGGTTTGTGGATC
>JBJYWZ010000640.1:0-17496 GCA_046259725.1 Promineifilaceae bacterium (SeqCode)
GGTCATCGGCATTTGCTAGTTCATGAGTACGCGCCCTAGTCCGCATGTCTGTTTATGGCACAAAGCAGACATGAGAATGCGGGCCCGTGATGTCCGGTTTCTACCCCAAAGCGGACATCGCTCCCCTCGGCTACGATGTCTGCTAAGTGCCATGAGCGGACATCAGGCGAGGGATCGGTTTTGGCCTCATTCGCCAGCCTATCATTCTCGCTATTATCGGAGTATTCTCAATGGCCTAGTCGCGCCACGCTCGCGACTTACGACCGAAAAGGCGTTACGCTCGGGTGACCCCGCGGCACTTCGAACAGTCAGTTCGAGAGGTGCGGAGACAATCAACCCAGACCACGTCCGAAACCCGTTGAGGTGGTGCAGTGATGCGCCAAGTGCACCTCGCCGCAAACGCAGGCGTTGATTGATGTGCGGAGCACTCGTTCGTAGTCTAACTTAGATTTTGGGAAGGCAAAAAATGTCTTGGCAGTTCACCGTTGGACTTCGATTCAATAAAAAAGCGGACCGAGTCATCGTTGACGCTGACGATGCGCTCATCGCGGCACTGAAGGTCAAAGCCGAGCGACCCCAGGCCACCATCATGTATGTGCGCCGGTCGAACCGGCGCGGCGACACACGTAATCCTGCTCACACCCTAACTGAGCCCCATTAGCATGATGCAGATCCGATTTCGCGCCGCAGATCGGCCGGTGGGTGGGCAGTTTGGAAGGAGGCGTGATTGACCTACATCGTCAATGAGAGTTGCATCAAATGTAAGTACATGGACTGTGTCGAGGTTTGTCCAGTTGACTGCTTTTATGAGGGTGAGAACATGCTTGTCATCCACCCCGATGAATGTATTGACTGCGGTGTTTGTGAGCCGGAATGTCCAGTCGATGCGATAAAGCCTGATACTGAACCAGGACTCGAAAAGTGGCTTGAGCTTAATAGTCAGTACGCGGAGGTCTGGCCGAACATCACCCAAAAACGTGTGCCGCCGCCGGATGCTAAAGACTGGGAAGGCAAGCCTAATAAAGCAGAGCTTCTTTCACCGAACCCTGGTGTTGGTGATTAATGTCATGACAGCTCGATGGCCAATGCCTGAAGGTCTGCTGTGGGTCATTAGCTGACCTCAGCCTGCCGACACAGCGCGACCGCTTTGTACCCCCGAGCAGACACCGTCGGCTTCTTCTTCATGCAGGGCTGTTAAGTGCGAATAGCAGAAGTCGCACCTAGTCTACTCGAGCTTTCAAGTTCCGTATTTTATCAGCGGGAGTGCCCGAATATTTTCGTTGCGGTTCGGGATAGCGGTGCGCGGCAAATGAGTCTGGAACTGTCAATACGGGCCTGCGATCCTGTATGCTCAGGCGGCAGAAAAGGGAGGTGCTACCATGCGCATGATGCTCAAAATCATAATACCGACAGAGGCCGGCAACCGCACGATCAAGGACGGTACGTTGCCGAAGATTCTTGAAGGCGCCATGAACAGACTTAAAGCCGAGGCAGCCTATTTCGTTGCCGAAGACGGTATGCGCACGGCAATGATATTTTTCGACATGCGCGATTCGGCGGATATTCCGGGGGTTGTCGAACCTTTGTTCATGGGCATCGATGCGGAGGTCGAGCTTTTGCCCGTCATGGATGCGGACGATATGCGAAGGGGACTGAAAGCCGCGATGGAGGTGATGTGAGCGCGCCGTCAATGGCCCCGTCACCTTGACCCGTTGAGTTTCGGTTTGTGTCTTTAGCGGGCATGAGATCGCGAAGTTGGTTAGAGGCAGCGCTCGTTCAGGTAGACGCGCTGCTGATCAACCACATCGCACCAGGCAAGCGCACGCTCGCACCGTCCTTGTAGGGTGCCAGCGCCTCGCGGACGGAGGCGACGACGGCCGAGATGACCTCTGCCGGCTGGTTGCGCAGCCAGGAAGATTGTGGAAGTCCGTTATGGATCAAAAGCTAACGTTAGCGTCATGCAACAAGAACGTCTCCTTTACTCCGCACAGCTGACCTCGAAAGGCTGGGGTTGGGACCCCTATCGGACAGGCCCCGTGGGTACCTCGCAGCTCATTACGCCTTACGTGCATCTACTAAGATCATCATAGGAAGACGAACGATCAAATGCCTGGGGTCAGGTCTAGTTAAAACAATGGCTGAAGATGAACTGCGGATCGGCATCGATCTCGGAGGAACAAAGATCGAAGGGGTCTTGCTGGGAGCCAAGGGCGCGGAGCTGACTCGATATCGTGTGCCAACGCCGCGCAATGACTACGCAGCTACCATCGTAGCCATCGCGGATCTCAAAGAACATCTTGTCCGCGACATTCAATTTAGCGCCAAAATTGGCATTGCCGTGCCAGGCTCCATATCGCCTGTCTCGGGGCTGATGCAGAATGCTAACTCAACGTGGTTGAATGGACGCGCATTCGACCGTGACTTAGCTGCCGCACTTGATACACCTGTACTGCTAGCTAATGACGCAAACTGTTTCGCCTTATCTGAAGCAATCGACGGTGCGGCAGAGAATGCACACGTCGTTTTTGGAGTTATCCTGGGAACAGGCTGCGGCGGGGGCATAGTAGTCGATGGGAGCCTGCTGGATGGTCCACGCGGAATTTCCGGTGAATGGGGCCACAACCCGCTTCCCTGGGCCAAGCCTAATGAATATCCAGGGCCTGAATGCTGGTGTGGCCGCAGAGGTTGTCTGGAGGCCTGGGTTTCAGGACCGGGTATGGCTGCCGATCACGCGAGCATGACGGGTAAAATTCATACAGCCAAAGAGATTGCTGAACGTGCTGCATCCGGAGACAATGCGGCGAAGGCCACTCTTGTGCGTCATGCCGACCGACTAGCGCGGGGCCTAGCCCACGTCGTTAACATCCTCGACCCCGACATGTTGGTTCTTGGCGGGGGATTGTCGCAGCTCTCTCATCTCTACACGCAGCTCCCAAGTCTGATGGAATCTCATATCTTTGCGGATCGATGCTCTATTGCAATCAAACCTCCTCGATGGGGAGATGCTAGCGGAGTTCGCGGCGCCGCTCGCTTATGGGACGTTCAAGCCCGCCATCTGAGCCCCTCATAGCCCTTAATTACGCGGAACTCACGGAGGATTGTCTGTGAGTCCGTCGAGAGTTCGATTATCGTTTCGCCATGCCTCGTAGCGATCGAGGCTAGGTCAATCTCAGAACGCACTAGGCCTCTAGTTCGGAGAAGATCCCATGGTTCCACCGCAAGCGCGCGATGACGCCGACTCTGCAGGATCGCTCGTCTACCGGCAATCCATCTGGACGCGCTTGACCCACTGGATTTGGGTCATTGCGCTTTTCTTTCTGCTGTTGTCCGGGTTCCAGATCTTCAATGCACATTCGACCCTTTATCTGGGTCAACAAAGCGGCTTTGCCTTCGACAATGACGTTCTCAGGATGAGTGCAGTCAGGACACCTGATGACCTGGTGGGGCGCACCGCAATTATGGGCCATGAGTTCAACACCACGGGCGTGTTTGGCGTCAGCGGTCCGATGGATGATCGTCAGATACGCGGGTTTCCTTCCGCCCTCACCATCCCATCCTACCGCGACTTGGCGACCGGCCGAGTCGTTCATTTTTTCTTCGGCTGGGTCTTCGTCGTTACGCTCTTTGCGTGGTTCCTGGCCAGCGCCTTGAATGGACACCTTCGCCGGGACCTGGTCCCGACTGGCCGCGATCTCGCGGACCTGCCCAAGGACGTGGCCGATCACGCGAGGTTCCGGTTCCATCACACGGGCCGATACAATGTGCTGCAGAAATTGAGCTACTGTATCGTCTTTTTCTTGCTGTTTCCCACGATCATTCTCACCGGATTGACGATGAGCCCGGGCATGGACGCCGCGTGGCCTTGGCTTCTCGACTTGTTTGGTGGACGGCAGACCGCGCGGACGATCCATTTCCTCGTCATGGCGCTGCTCGTCCTGTTCTTCCTCGTACACATTTTCATGGTTGTCGCCGCCGGTCCGATCAATGAGCTACGTTCGATGATAACGGGTTGGTACCGTACGGATCCCAAGAATGGGGCGGACGCTGCGCCATGAGCAAGCTGGTAGCAACGCGAAGGCAGATTTTAAAATTCGGTGCCGTTGGAGGCTCCGCGCTAGTGCTTGGCGGCTGCGACGCTTTCAATTTTCTCGCTGATCGCAATGGCAGTGTTCGAGGCGTGCTCGAGAAGGCCAACGATCTGACCTACCGCGTGCAGCGCTTACTGATCGGCGATGCCTTGGCGCCTGAATATGCCGAGAGCGAGATTCGCCAAGGTCAGAAGCCGAACGGATCGACTGATCCGCAATCGAATGAATATCTTGCGCTCAAAGTGGACAACTTTGCCGACTACCGGCTTTCGGTGACCGGCCTTGTTGAGACGCCCAAGACATACTCGTTGCAGGAGCTGCGCAACATGCCGTCTCGCACGCAAATCACGCGACATGATTGCGTGGAGGGATGGAGTTGTATCGCCAAATGGACAGGGACCCCGCTGTCCGTCGTGCTGAATGAGGTCAAGCTGAAGTCCGAAGCACGGTTCATCGTGTTCCATTGCTACGACACCATGGGGAGCGGGCGACCGCCACGAGCCAATTACTACGAGAGCTGCGATTTGATGGATGCCACACATCCCCAGACGATCCTCGCCTATGGCCTGAACGACCAGACGCTTCCTGTCGCCAATGGCGCACCTTTGCGCGTCAGAATCGAGCGGCAGCTCGGTTACAAGCAGCCCAAATATGTCCACACTATCGAGGCGGTGCACAGCTTCGCCGGCATCGGTCGCGGCAAGGGAGGCTATTGGGAGGATCGCGGCTACGAATGGTATGCTGGCATATAAGTCGCTGGCATATTTGGCCGTACTGGCTGTCCTTTCCGAAAATTCGATCCGGCCTGGATTCGCATCGTTAAGGCAGAATACACTCGTGCGGTGCCACGGCATCGAGGGCATCGACGACGCTCTTGTATTCCTCAATTATCTATTCGGCCGGTTCTACCGCGCGGAGACACACCCTCTGCACCCGATGATCGGTATGGCCATGACGGGATCTCCGTCGTCTGCCGCCGGCATCCCGGCGCAATCTCGTGTCAGGTAGGTGGCTGGGTGACAACCGCGCATCCGAGATATTGAATAGGTGCTCCGATCATGAAGCGCTTTACAGAGATACTCCTTGCAGCCGCCCTATCTCTGTCGACAGCGGCCGAGGCGGACTCTGCTCGCCGGTCGTCACCTTGCCCTGATGAGGGAGCCTTCACGACGCTTCCGGCGGGAATTGACCGAGATAGCGCCAACCGGATTTGGTGTTGGATGAAGCAAGAGGTGAATGCACCGCTTGATCTGGCACCGCCACCTGTGTTTGTGGGACCGCTGCCGCGGAACAGATACAGCGTTTTCGTTTTTCCCACGCCGAGCGCACCCAATGACGTTTTCTCAATCGAAATTGGCAGCAACACAATGCGGTACGAGGATCCACTCTTTGTGCTGTGGGCGCTGGGGCATGAGCTGGCCCACGCAGTCTTTACGCTGCGCCCATTTGGTTTCGAGAGACAGGCGTCCTATCCTATGGCGCTTCCGTTTACCCAACATTGCGATCCCGAATTTGGACGTGTCACCAAAGGCGCAGCCGACGTCATTTGGAACATCTTCCACAGCAGCCAGCAACGATCGCGAATGCAGGCTTTGGATAGAGAGCAGTATGGGCGCGAATGTGCGTTCCTCGCGAACGCACCGGACAGAGCTCTTCGGCCAATCCCGGGCCCGGGCAGTCGTGAGCAGAAGTAACCCGGCCAACACCTCCGCGCGGCCGTTGCCCAAGCGGTAAGATGCATTAGTGTTAGACGACAGAAACCCGCTCCATTCCCAACATTGCGAAAAGCCGCTCCGACGAGCGGTGACGCCCTTGGAGACTGCAATGCTGTTCTTGATTCATTGTGTTCTTGCCGCTTCCCTTCTCGTTCCAATCCTGCTCCCCGAGGCGGCCCTTGCCAATCGCCGTGCCTGTCAGAACCTTGAGCAGAGCTACGCGCAGATCGAACGTGGCGCCAGTACGGTTGAGGTCAATAACACCCTTTTCTCCGCCACCGACAAGGGGTGTCGGGAGTTGGCCGCCCGTGCACTAAAGGATGGCGCTTCTCTTGAGGCCCGAGATCGGCTCGGGGCGAAACCGCTATCCCATGCGGCCGCGTCCGGGCAGACCGATCTCGTCGAACTCTTTCTCGATAACGGTGCGCCGATCGATGCGCGGAATCTCGACGGTTCCACCGCGCTATACAAGTCCGCGGAAAATGGGCGGTTGGAGATTGTGAAACTTCTGGTGGAGCGTGGTGCCGCGGTGGATCTTCCCGGCCGTAGCGGTATCACGCCGCTGGTCGCAGCCGCCTACATGGGAAGCGAACCCATCGCCGCCTATCTCATCGAGAAGGGTGCCGATCCGAATTGGATCGACGGGACGAAGAAGTCGGCGATCGTCTACGCGGCAGGCCGGGGCTTCCTGCCAGTTACTCGGCTTCTTCTCGACAGCGGCGTCGATGTCAATGCGCGCTATGGCAACAATCTCACCGTTCTGATGTGGACAGCTGGTCATTCGAGCGAAGCCGGCGTCTTGGACATCGTGGAGGTGATGAAACTGCTATTGGATCGCGGTGCCAATGTCGACGACCGGGACAATCGTGGCCGCACGGCGCTGATGATCGCAGCCGAACTCAACCACGCCGCCGCAGTCGACATCTTGCTCGAGCGCGGTGCGGACAAAAGCCTGCGTGACGATCAAGGTAAGTCGGCGGCCGACCTCACGTCGCTGACAGCGTTGCGCGAGAAGCTATCGGCCGCGCGCTAGGCCTATCGGCCGTGGCCGAGATACTGATCGATCTGCAGACCCGACAGATATTGGGAGAGCGCTTCGAAGTCGTCCTCGGGCGTCGCGCTCATAAGATTCGACATACCAGGATTGTTGCCGCGTGAGCCGTCGCGAAATGCAAGCATCGTCGCGAGCAGATACTCTTGCGATTGACCCGCAAGCCGGGCCGTGGAGCCATCGCCCTGGAAATGGTCGAGGTGGCAGCCCCGGCAGCCAATGGACTTGATCGCCGACTCGGCCTTCGCCGCGACCTTGGCCGGTGCGGATGGCTGACCGAGATTTGGCCATTTCTTCTTGTTGAAGTATGCGGCGAGCGCATACATGTCCTTCTTCTCGAACTGCGCGGCGATCGGCTCCATCAGTGGGTTCTTGCGCATGCCCCGCTTGAAATCGCGGAGCTGCAAATAAAAGTAGCCCTCGTTCTGCCCCCAGATCACGGGCGTCTGTTTGTTGATTGGCACGCCGTCCGCCCCGTGGCAGGTCGCGCAGAGTTTGACCTTTTCTTCCAAGTTGAACTCTTCGGCGCTGCTTGCGCCGGCAAACAGAGTCCAACCGAATAGAAGAGCCGCACAAGCCGCTCGCCGTGACACCTGAAGCATTCTGCATCCCTCTGAGAAAAGCCCATTCGTAAAGAGGACGGGGCACGGCCGTGCCCCGTCCTCTTTCATTCTAATCGTTCACGACGTAACCGCTATCAATCGACGGTAAAGGCGATGATGTTGTTGCCACGCTTGAAGTCGATCTGGGTGTTGCCGCCCGCGCCGACCACGATGTACTCCTTGCCGTCCACCGAGTAGGCGGTCGCCGGAGCATTAACGCCAGCACCGGCGAAGAACGACCACAGCACGTCGCCGTTCTCGGCATCATAGGCGCGGAACCATCCATCGCCTTCACCGGTGAACACCAGCCCACCAGCGGTGGCCAACGTTCCGCCCATCATCGGCAGCGGCGTCTTCTTCTGCCACTTGATCTTGCCGGTGTTGTAGTCGACGGCCGTGACGTTGCCGAACTGATCGGACCCCGGAATCACCTTGAAGGCGCCACCGAGCCAGAGCTTGCCGCCCGGATAGGGCGAGCTCTCGACGTGGTAGGTCATCGGCTGATGCAGGTTGACCGCGTAGGTCAGGCCCAGGTCTGGATTGACCGACATCACCGACCATTCCACGCCGCCATTGGCGCCAGGAAGCATCTTGGCGCCTTCAGGAGTCGGCAATGTCCACATGCCAGTCTGATCGACCATCGCCTCGGAGAAACGGATGAGGCTGCAGTCATCGCGATTGTGGATATAGACGTTACCAGTCTTGCCGCCATGAATGACGCCGGGAACCGTCTTGCCGTCCTTGTCCTTTACATCGACCAGGATCGGCGGGCTAACCGCGTCGAGATCCCAAACGTCGTGGGCGATGTATTGGAAGTGGCATACATATTCGCCGGTGTTGAGATCAACCGCCACCAGCGAGTCCGTATAGAGGTTGTCGCCCGGACGGATCGAACCGTCGAGATCGGGGGACGGGTTGCCGACGACGAAGTAGATGCGCTTCGTCTTGAGATCGACAGCCGGATTCTGCCACACGCCACCGCCGAGGGTCTTGTAGGGATCACCCAACTTCTTGAGCGCCGCCTTCTCGGCCGCGATGTCGCGGTGCATATCCTTGCCCGTGGCATCGTGCGTTGCCCACACACCGACGGAGTCCTCGGGGATCGTATGGAAGTTCCACACGAGCTTGCCCGTCTCGGTGTCATAGGCGCGGACGAAACCGCGGATGCCGTATTCACCGCCATTGGTGCCGATCAGAACCTTCCCGTCGACGATCGTCGGCGCCATGGTCTCCGAATAGCCTAGCTCGGGATCGGCAATCTCCGTTTCCCAGACGAGACTTCCCGTCTTGGCATCCAGAGCGACGAGCTTCGCGTCGAGCGTCCCCATAAAGACTTTGTCTTCGTAGATCGCAACGCCGCGATTGTTAGGACCGCAACAGTACGTCGTCACGGGCCCCATCTTGTGCTTGTAGTGCCAGAACTGCTCACCGGTCTTCGCATCGATTGCGTAGACGTGGTTGAACGACGTCGTGACGTACATTACTCCGTCGACGACAATCGGCGTCGTCTCAAGCGATTCAACGACTTCGGTTTGGAAGATCCAGGCCGGGCGAAGCTTGCCAACGTTCGACTTGTTGATCTGCTTGCCCTGATAATACCGAGTCTGGTCGTAGTTCAGGTTGGTATGAAGGTTGTTTTTGGTATCTGCCGCCGCTCCGCTAAGCATTTCCTGCGACACGGATGGCACAGGTGCTTCTCTGGTTGTCGTTGTCACGACGGTTTCCGTCTCAGCGCCTGACCAGGCCACGGTGGTTCCAGCAAGACTAACTACGAGCGCACCAGCTATCGTGGCGGCTGATTTACAGCTCCCCATGTTTTCCTCCCTTAGGTACCCATATCAACCGGCCACTGTCGGTCGGAAGCTCCAGATGGGTTCAAATATGAAGCCTGCGCGTGGGATTGGTTCTTGTCAACGCAGTGTTGCACATCTTCTCGCATAAGATGCTGAATGGCAGCCGCTTTACCATTACTGCCTGCCGGAGTTTCTACGCGGCAGGCCTTGAACTGGCTACACTTGCACCGTCTCATAAACAGTAGAGCCGAGTTATCACGGTGGGTTATGGTATGAGGTTACGAAGTTCGGTCCGGTTCGACGGCATGTGTGTGCTTGGGAGCACCCCGCTGAAGCCATTTTGGACGTCGCTACGAATACTTGGCTGCATGGGACTTTTTCTCGCCTTGATGCCACCGGCCGCCCTGCACGCCCTTCCCTCGGCCAAATCGGAGTCCTCTTTGGTCGCCATCGGCTACCTCAAACAGGAGGTTGACGACCTCATGCCCCTGTCGCGTTTGAACGTGAAGCCGGACGACCTAGGGATCGCAGGCGCGAAAATCGCGCTGCGCGATAACAACACCACGGGAAATTTTACAAACCAGAGATTCACATTGGATGTTGAACGCGTGCCGGTCGGCGGTGATCCCATCGCCGCTCTTAACGCGCTTGTCGACACCGGCCATCAGTTTGTGTTGGTCGATGCACCGGCGGAGGTCTTACTGGCGCTCGCCGATGCGGTCAAAGGCAATGACGTCCTGCTATTCAACGTGAGCGCACCCGACGTTCGGCTCCGTCAAGAAGACTGTCGTGCGAACGTGCTACATACGGCGCCCGACGTTGCCATGCTTGCCGACGCACTTGCCCAATATCTCGTTTGGAAGAAATGGCAACGGTGGTTCGTGGTCAGCGGCGTCTTTCCGGAAGATCAAGCGTATCGGGATGCAATCCGCCGATCGGCGAAACGCTTCGGCGCCAAGATCGTCGATGAGCGCGAATACAAAGAGACCCCCGGGGCGCGACGCTCCGATACGGGCCAACAACGCATCCAGCAGCAAATGCCGGTCTTTACGCAAGCCGTACCATCCTATGACGTCCTGGTGGTAGCCGATCGGCGCGAGGTCTTCGGACCGTATCTTCCATTTCGCACCTGGGATCCACGCCCCGTTGCCGGGACAGCCGGTCTCAAAGCCATGAGTTGGCATCCAGCGCATGAACAATGGGGCGCAACACAGATGCAGAACAGGTTCCAGCGTTTCGCCAAGCGTTTCATGCTGCCGCTGGATCACCAGGCCTGGATTGCCGTTCGCGCCATTGGCGAAGCCGCCTCGCGCACCCAGTCCGGAGACTATGCGCTTATCAACGCCTACATTCGCGGCGATAGTTTCGACCTCGCAGCTTTCAAGGGACAGAAAGTGACGTTCCGTAAATGGGACGGACAGCTTCGGCAACCGGTCATCATCGCCGGCGCGGACCTGCCCGTCTCGACGTCGCCCCAGCGCGGATTCCTGCACGAGCACAATGACGTCGATACGCTGGGGATCGACGCGCCCGAGACCAAATGTAGGCTCTAGTGCAAGAGCAAATCCTAAGTGCAAGATAAAGTCCTGGGAGGACAGCGTGAAGATACTGTCACTGTTAGCCGTTCTCGCGACGGCCCTCTTTCTTTGCGGCTCCGGCAATGCGGCTGCCTACACGGTCTATGTCTCCAACGAGAAAGGTAACTCACTGACGGTCATCGACAGCGAAACGCTGCAAGTGCTGACGACGATCCCCGTTGGGCAACGGCCGCGCGGCATCATGCTGACCAAGGACGGAAAGCAAGTCCTCATTTGCGCAAGCGACGACGATACCGTGCAAGTGCTCGACGTCGCCTCAAGGGAGGTTGTGGCAGACCTTCCGTCGGGCCCCGACCCCGAACTTCTGAACATTCATCCGTCCGGCAGCCCCGTCTACATCGCCAACGAAGACGACAACCTGCTTACGATTGTCGACCTCGACACGACAAAGGTTTTAGCGGAGGTCCCGGTTGGGGTGGAGCCCGAGGGTGTCGGCGTCAGTCCCGACGGCAAGACGGTTGTGGTGACATCCGAAACCACCAACATGGCCCACTTCATCGATACCGAAACTTACGAGATCACCGACAACGTTATGGTGGGCACACGGCCACGATTCGCCGAGTTCACAGCGGATGGGAAGCACTTGTGGGTCTCTTCGGAGGTGGCCGGTACGGTTTCTGTAATCGATACCAATACGCGCGAGGTGATCAAGGTCATCAAGTTCCACGTCCCCGGCGTCCAGCCACTCTATGTCCAGCCCGTGGGCGTGCGCGTGACGAAAGACGGTACGAAGGCGTTCGTCGCGCTGGGGCCGGCGAACCGCGTGGCGGTCATTGATGCGAAAACATTCGAGGTCGAGGATTATCTGCTTGTCGGAAAACGCGTCTGGCAACTCGCCTTCACGCCCGACCAGAAGCTGCTATTCGCAACGAACGGAAACAGCAACGATGTGTCGGTGATCGACGTCCCCAGCCTGAAGGCCGTGAAGTCAATCCCGACCGGAACGGCACCTTGGGGCGTTACAATCTCTCAGGATTGAGCCATGTCGAGGGCCACCTGGCGGCAGAGATCGGGATCTCGAAGACCACCACGTTCAAGTATTTCTGCAGCAAAGAGGAACTCAATCTCGCGGTCCAGCGGGGGACGCGAAAGCGGCCACCGAGAAGACAATCTCCGCTGCTGGACCATCCGCAGATCTGATAGTGTTTGCAGCACGGATCAGCGTGATGTGACCTTGACCGTCGGATATTTCCGCTTCTGGCACTTGGCGGACATGATGAGGAGGCTGAGCATGTCCGCTCTTGGTAGTATAGCGGACATTCCCAATAGAACTCCAGCCCACGAGGCCGGTCGCAGGAAGTGATTGGCGCCGGTTTGAAGTCCAACATGTACTCTTACTGGCTCCTGATGGAGCGTTCACTGTCCATGTGCACAAGCAGGGCTTCAGGATAGCGAGCACCCGCAGCAGCGCCTACCGGTACTGCCTCTGCCAGCGCGTCGAGTTGAGCCTGTGTTAGATGGAAGTTCATCGCACCCAGCGCCTCCATCAATTGATCCCGCCGGCGAGCTCCGACCAGGGGAATGATATCCTTTCCTTGCGCGCCGACCCACGCGATGGCGATTTGAGCAGCTGAAGCACCCACTTCGTGCGCGATTGCACGCAGACGTTCGACTAATTCGAGATTGATCTTCAGATTTTCACCCCGAAAACGCGGGCTAATGCTGCGGAAGTCATCGCTGCCGAGCACACGGGCGTTTGACCAGTGTCCGCTAAGGAGGCCGCGTGACAGAACCCCGTATGCCGTGATTGAGATGCCGAGCTCGCGGCAGATGGGCAAAATTTCTTGCTCGATGCCACGACTGATAAGGGAGTACTCAATCTGAAGATCGCAGATGGGATGTACCTTCGCCGCTCTTCGAATGGTCTCGGCGCCGACTTCGGAGAGTCCAATATGGCGTACATAGCCGGCCTGCACCAAATCGGCGATCGCTTCGATGGTTTCCTCGATAGGGACCGCCGGATCGAGACGAGATGGTCGGTAGATGTCGACATAGTCGAGGCCTAACCGACACAACGAGTAGGCTAGGAAGTTCTTTATAGCCACGGGCCGAGTATCGTATCCGTTCCATCCGCCCGCGCTGTCACGTAGCGCGCCAAACTTGACACTGATTTGAACGTCGTTGCGGTCGTATCCGACGAGCGCATCGCGAATGAGCAGTTCATTGTGACCCATGCCGTAGAAGTCACCGGTGTCCAACAGGGTGATTCCGGCGTCGAGTGCGGTTCGTATTGTTTCGATGGCTTCGTTGCGATCAGCCGGGCCGTAGAGGTCGGACATGCCCATGCAGCCCAGCCCCACTTGAGAGACAAGGGGTCCCTCTGTCCCAAGTCTACGCTTTTCCATCTGCAGTTCCTTTCATACCTTGCGGTGTACGACTGCATAGCAGTCCAAACGGACCCAATTGCCCAAGCCTTGATGTCGATTTTTGGCACGAGGCATACGTCAAGCCCGAAGCCGAGAATGTCTGCTTACGAGTGTAAACCGGATGTGGCCTAGCCAAGGCACAACGGCCGCTCATGACGCAAAGTGGTCATCTTGCGCTGGGCTAACAATCACCCAGCCTGTCAAGGTCGGACAGGCTCAATGGCCACACCCGCAAAATGGGAATAGAGCGCCAGCGCACGATTGATGTACGAAGCGTCGTTGAGACCCAAAAATGCTCCCAGCGAACCGCCGGTTCTTGCAAGCCCGTAATAATTCCATAGTCCCGGTGCGGCCTGCGTCAAAAAGTGCACCGACTGCAGGTCTCCCGGGTCAAACATCGTCACCATAAAGATCTTGACCGGAGTGACGTTTTCGATCGCGACCACGACCCTCTCGGGCTCGGCTGCAACCTGCATGCGGGATACAACAACCTCACCGCTTCTGTTGTCGGTCTCTGCAAAATAAAGATAGGGGCGATTTTGCACCTCAGAGACTGTGAAATCGGGCCTTGGGCGTCCCAAATCGGGCCCATCCAAGGCGGTAGCGTGGGTGATAAGCGTTTGCCACTTCTCGTCTGTGACCGACCAGTACTTGAGGCCTCGTAGCGTTGAAATTGCACCGAAGCGCGATAGAAGCCCATCGACGCCGCCGGTATAACGGAATTGGCCGGCAACAGCCACAAGGATGCCGTCGTTCGGGGTCCAACCCGTGCAAGATGGCGGGAGCCATGACTTTCCGGGATGACCCTCCTTCCACAAACGAGCATTCGGTGGCTTCCCAGGCCGCGCATATTTGGGAACAGACTGCACGCCTTCGCACGGCGGGACTGGGTTCTGCTGAGCGATAGTTGTGCCGCCGAAGGCAATCCAGATCACAATCAGCAGAAGTGCCCTCAACGTATCATCTCCCTTTGGCGCCCAATCATGGAGCGATGATTTGCAGCCGCTGTGCGTGAAGATTGATTTCGACAGGCAGCGCGCCAACCATCTCCCCGTCTATTTGCACGGGGATATCGACTTGGCCGTCCACTCGAACCCATCCTACGACCTCGATATGAACATCAGGATCAAAGCGGATTAGTCCAGATGCGAGCGCCGCAAGCTGCCGCAGTCGAACAAGTGGACCGCGTCCCCCAAAGCGCAGCACATGGAACTTAGTCTGTGTGAGCGCGGCGTCTTTGCACAAAACAAATCCTCCGGCATACCGCGGAGCCCTCGTTATGATGATCCATTCCGCCTCACTGTTTCCGCGATCAGTCGTCAGCTGCAAGTCTCGGTGCCGTTCAGAGAGCAGCGCGCGGACAACAGGCCCTGCAAAGCCTACTTGGCCGAGTTGGCGAGTGCCGGTGGTCTCAAACTGGCGAACGGCCTCTGCATCGAAGCCGATGCCGACGACGAACAGGAATGGACGTCCGTTGACCTGACCAACTGGAATTCTCCGAACCTTCCCATGGAGCAAGATTTGGGCAGCCCGCTCGGGAGAGGATGGTAGGCCAACTTCCCGAGCAAAAACGTTCGCGGTACCAGTGGGAATAATGCCGAGCGGAGTTGGGGATCCTAGGAGGCCCGCCGCGACGTCATGAACTGTACCGTCGCCGCCAGCCGCGACGACGGCCTCGAACCGTCCCGAGGCGGCAGCTTCGGCCGCGATGCCCATGCCCTCGCCGTGTCGGCTTGTCTCGACGATCTCGGTACTTGCGCCCTGGTCCCATAATAGCCGCAGAACCGCATGATAGCGACGATGTGCGGCGGGACCAGCATTGGGATTGTGGAGAATGAAAAACGCGCGCTTCATTGGAAAGGGTCGCGGGGTCGCAATCACTCGGTTACTCAGTTACTCGGTTACTTTCTAAGCTAGAAATTTTGGCGTCTACCATGAGATTGAACTCAAGATTAGCGGGTCTTTGGCGGCAAATTCGGTCCTATCCTCTCGAATTGGATGTACTTGTGGCGATTTTTGCCCTCGCTGCCGCAAGTTTTACATTCTTCAAGCTCTTGAGCGAGATGCGCGAAGGCGAAACGCACAGTGCTGACCAAGCCATTCTATTGGCCCTGCGCGAGCCAAATGACCCCTCCAATCCGATCGGTCCGGAATGGTTGGAATCGATTTTTCGTGATCTAACCAGCCTTGGCAGCCCTGTAGTGCTTGGCCTCATCACGATTGCTGCTATTTGCTATCTGTGGATCGACGGCAAGCGAGCGGTGGGCTTATTCGTTGCAATAGCAATCGCGGGTGGCGCAATTTTATCTTTGCTCTTGAAGCTCGGCTTTGCCCGTCCGCGCCCAGAGCTCGTCTCCCATCTGGTCAACGTCAATTCGTTCAGCTTTCCGAGTGCCCACGCGACGATGGCAACAATCACCTACCTCACGCTCGGTGTCCTTCTCGCGAGCGTGCAATGCCGAAGGCGCATGAAGATATACCTTATCTCTATCGCACTGATCCTCGCCGTCATTGTTGGCTTTACGCGCATTTTTCTTGGAGTCCATTGGCCGACGGATGTCATCGCGGGCTGGTGCATCGGAACCGCCTGGGCTCTCGGCTGCTGGCTCTTGGCAACCTGGCTACAATATCGCGGCACCCTTGAGCGAGAGAACGCTTCACCCGTTGATTAAACAGCATCAACCCAAGGAGCAAATAAATGTCCGCTCCTGGCACATAGCTGACCTAAAACTCGAAGCTGGGGATGTCGGCTTTCAGGTGCAAAACGGACATGCTCCATTAGCGCCTCGATGTCGCCTAATGACCCGAAGCGGACGAAGGGACGTGCACTAACGCGCCCCCGCCCTGGAACCACGCCGGGCCTGGTGTCCTAGAATGATCCTGTATCCAAACCGTCATAGAACAAGACTAGCTATATCACCCTTCCTGCTGGCCCCGGTCATTGCCCCCGCGCGTGATCGGGGCTTTTTCATCTCAGCCCTTTGGGCCCATTGTCCGCATTACATAATTGTAATGATTCACTTTGCATCGAGGGCTGGAATCTCCCCATTCACCGGCATACGTGCGGGGCAGTGATGTTTCCCTCGCATCACAAAGGTTCCCCCCTAATCGGAACCAGAAGCCCCGGCCATGTCCCCCCGTTGTCCGGGGCTTCTCTTTGCCTGCTGATCCAGACAAAGAAAAAGCCCGGTCCCCCCGAACCAGGCTTTCTCCCTAGCAAGAGCTAGTTCCCCCAGAAATGACGATGAAAATGTGACCAGCAAGCGTGGCGACAATCGGGCCGCACCAGAAGGCTATCCACAGTCAAATGCTGGGCGGTCTCCAAGTGAGAAAAATCCGCGCTATTGCGCGTTCTAAAAATAACCGAGCAGTAGTTGCGCCACGATGATGCCAACTGCCACCATCGCGGAGGCGTCGAAACTGTTCATGCTCCTGAGCGTCGAACTAACCATCTGGCTAAGATGCCACCGAAAGCCTTTGCTAATAGTTAAGGGGGGTTTCGGTTCACGCAGCCGGGTTCATGCGGTGGCCCATGGCAATCGAATAGTCGCGACGCTTTGCTGTGCATGTTGCTAGTCTCTCTCTGCGCGGGGGGAAGCACAAAGGGGCTTCCCATGACAGAAGACAAGGCGCGCGAGATCGCGCACGGACTGATCCAGGGTTACATCGGGCCGGACCACAAGGTCATCGACATGAGGGCTTTCTTCTCGGCGCTGGTACAGGCGCTAAGAGACGCGAGTACGAGATGAGTGGCAGCGCGCTGGGCCGCGTGTTGAAAAAGTCTCACTTGATACATATTTACAACACGCGGTGCATCTCCCTCCCTTGCACCGCAGGCCCCTGTTTTCCGGGGACCAGGAGAAGCCCTGCGCCTGTGCCCCCCACATTGTGTGTGGGGCTTCTCTGTGACGGGCTCTCTTACAAACGCCAATGCCCAAGGCACGCCGAGGCAAAGGGAAAAGTGCCGTACCCACTGCCTTGGCCGATCACCCCAGGCCGCTATGGTGAGCCTGCGCAGGGGAGTCGCAGAGGGACTTCCCAGTGACAAACGACAGCGACGCTAGGGCGTAGGAGATCGAGCACGGGCTGATCCAGCGTTACATCGGGCCCAATCACAGAGTGATCGATATGAAGGCGTTCTTCTCGGCCCTCGTAGAGACGCTTAGGAAGGCGCGGCGGTCGTCTGAGCAGCAAAATCGGACGCAAGTACGCAAGCCCAATGTCGCCTATTGGCACTTAGCGGACATCAAGGGCGAGACTAAGGACGTCGGCTTTTGGTTAGA
>JBJYWZ010000641.1:0-8186 GCA_046259725.1 Promineifilaceae bacterium (SeqCode)
ACAGCGGAACGGCCGAGATCAACTGGCGCTGCACCGGCTTACCAGCCACCGCGACGGTGACCGCAGTGCCGGTGGAGACGGCCGAGCCGACCGCGACGAGTGACGCCGCAGCAGCATTTAGCGATTGGCGGGGATTCATCTATCGCCAGCCGTCCGGTTCGCTGGTTGAATATCGCTTCCGGCGCGATGATGGGGAGTGGTTCGATATCGGGGCGCAGGAGAGCGGGATGCGCGAAAACTTCGCCGCCGCGGCATGGTCCGCCATAAAAGTGGTCCTTTCCGGAAAAGAAACGGTTGGCAGCCGGACGCTCGAGGTTCAAAGACTGGTGGAGCTGCCGTTGAAATCAGACCAGCCGCGCAACCTGACCCCGTTTGCCATGCCGTATACTTCGTCGAGGCTGGCCGCGGATGAAGGCGGCGCATATTTTGCCTGGTCGGCCGTTGACGGATCATTGGCGGAACCCTGGTGTGAAGGGGCCGCGGGTCCTGGCAGCGGCGAATGGCTGCAGCTCGATTTTTCAACTCCGCTGGAGCTAACCGAGATCAGATTGGCCAACGGTTACCAGGATGGCGAATACCTTTATGTACTCAACAACCGCGTGAAAACATTATCGATTTATGTCGATGACGTACGGCTCGGCGAGTGGGAGCTGGATGACAGCGCCGATTGGCAGTCCTACGCCGTTGCCGGCGACGTCACACCAGGTGTAACAGCGGGCACAATCAGGCTGGTCATTGAGGATGAATTCGAAGGCTGGGCCTATGAAGATACCTGTATCGCCGAAGTGGAGGTATGGGGAAGGTCCCGTTAAAAAGTGTGAGAGCCGCCAAGACGTTCTATTTTGTGTTCTACGCAGCCCTGGCCTGTTTCGCGCCGTTCCTGGCGCTCAATTACCAGGAGGTCGGACTTACCGGCCGCCAGATAGGATTCTTGGCTGGCATTGTTCCCCTGGTGATCATGTTCGCTTCCTCCTTGTGGAGCATGATTTCAGACGCCACAGGCCGCCACCAGTTGATGTTCCTGCTGGCCCTTGCCGGCACCTGGTTGAGCGTGCTTCTGATCAGCCGGACGAGTTCCTTTCTGCTGCTTCTGCCCATTGTGGTTTTCTATGCGTTCTGCTTTGCGCCGATCATGCCGCTGGTCGACAATGCCGTGGTGGAAGATCTGGGTGCTGAACGGCGGAATGAATACGGCCGCCAGCGGGTGTGGGGCTCTTATGGTTGGGGGCTGACAGGCGCCATAGCCGGCAGCGTGATCGCAGCGCGCGGGTTAAGCTGGTCGTTTATCCTCTTCCTGGTGATATACCTGCCGCTTTTCCTGGTCGCCACGCGCGTACCGATGAGGAAGGGCAGCGGCAGTTCCAACTTCTGGAGCGATTTTCGCCTGCTGCTCTCGAATCGCCAATGGCTGCTGTTTGTGGCAACGGCCGTTGTTGGCGGGCTCAGCCTGAGCATCTTTCTCAATTTCCTCTTCATATATCTGGCCGAACTAGGAACCAGCGCCACAATCATGGGCCTGACGTTGACGCTGGCTACGGTGAGCGAGATACCGGTCTTTTTATTCACCAGGCGCCTACTGTCGCGCTGGAGCGCCCCGTTTCTCCTGGCCGTGGCAATTGCCTTTACAGCCATTCGCTCGTTTGCCTACGTGGGCATGACGGAACCGTGGCAGGCGCTGCTCTTCAGCCTGCTGCATGGGCCGTCGTTTGCGTTGATGTGGATCGCCGGGGTGGCCTATGCTGCGGAAAGTGCCCCGCCCGGCCTTGGGGCCACTGCCCAGGGAGTATTTTCAGGAATGGCGATGGGGCTGGGTTCGGCGCTCGGCGCGTTTGCCGGCGGCCTGCTTTATGATGCCTATGGGATTGTATCGCTCTTCTACTTTGCCGGGTTCGCGGCATTGGCGGCATTGGTGATCTTTGTGGCGATCAACCGCAATCTCTTCCGCAGCCAGCTTCAGCAGACGAGCCTTCCTTAAGGTAAGGGTAATTTGTATGGATGATCTCTTACTACACGAATTTGCACCCGTTTCGCAGTTAATTGTCCCGGAGACAGCCGTTGAGAAGCCGCGCTTTGCGGCCATCGACGCCCATAATCACCTGGCCGAGCCATTTGGCGGTGGCTGGGACAAACGGCCGTTATCCGAGCTTCTGGACCGGCTTGACGAGGCGGATATCGTCTCCTACGTTGATCTGGATGGCGGCTGGGGAGAAGCGATCTTGCAGCATCACCTGGACTATTTCAAACAGGGTGCGCCGCAGCGCTTTCATATATTTGGTGGCGTTGATTGGGATCGTTGGCCGGAACTGGGAAGCAATTTCGCAGACTGGGCGGCTGGACGCCTGCGCGAGCAGGTGCGATGGGGCGCGGAAGGTCTGAAAATTTGGAAACCGTTTGGACTGCATGTTAAGGACCCGCAGGGCAACCTGGCCGCGGTGGACGATGTTCGTCTCGATGCCATCTGGCAGACGGCCGGCGAGTTGAATATGCCGGTGTTGATTCACGTCGCCGATCCGGCGGCCTTTTTTTTGCCGCTGGATGCCTTTAACGAACGCTGGGAAGAGCTGCACGCCCATCCCGATTGGCATTTCCCAAGCCCGCCCTACCCGCCGTTTATGGCCATCCTGGGGCAGCTGGAGAACCTGGTGCTTCGGCATCCGCGTACGACGTTCATCGGCGCACACGTTGGCTGTTACGCGGAGAATCTGGCCTGGGTCGGCCGTATGCTCGACCGCTGCCCGAACTACTATGTGGACATCAGCGCGCGCATCAGCGAATTAGGCCGCCAGCCATACAGCGCTCGCGACTTTTTCCTCAAGTACAGCGATCGCATCCTCTTCGGCACCGACGCAGGGCCGTCGCTGGACACGTACCACATCTATTACCGTTTTCTGGAGACGAGGGACGAATATTTTCGCTACGATGGCGGCGCCATCCCCGGACAGGGCCGCTGGAACATATATGGCCTTTATTTACCGGACGATGTGCTGGAAAAAGTATACCGTCTGAACGTGCAGCGTGTCTTGAAGCTGACGACATAAACGGCCGTATCACGGGCAGATGATTTCAGCAGCATCCGGCGGCACAGCATCAGCCCAGACTCGCGCGAACTCCTGCTCATAGGCAGCTGCGACGTCATAGTTGCTGAGAAAAACCAGGTTTTCGTCATTGGTGTTTTCGGAGTTATTTGAAAAATTATAGGAGCCGGTAACAACGATTTTGTCGTCAATGACGAATACTTTATGGTGCATATTTGCTGGATTGCCGTCCTCCAGCACATCAATTCCCGCGCAGTAAAGGCGGTGTATTTCACTGTGCTCGGTTGTCGCATTGCGTGATTCGAATACACCTCTTACGTCAACGCCGCGCTTCGCCCTGTTGACCAGCTCCTGGCCCATCGCATCATGCGTAAAGGCGAAGGTCATGAAGTGAATGCTCTCTTTTGCCTGTTTGACGAGCGGCAGCAAGTAGTCCATGGCATCGTCTTCGGGCGCGAAAAGAACCAGGACCGGCGTATCTTCGATCATGGACGTCTGCCTGCGAATTGTGGCCCGCCGTTCTGAACTGGACTTCCCTTTCCACAGCTCTGCGAACTCACGCTCGTATTTATCGGCCATGCGATCTGAATAAAATACAATCACGTTATTGTCGTTCTTAAACATGCCGTTTCGGGTCAGATTGGTTGAACCCGTCCACACGACCTCATTGTCGAAAACGATGAACTTATCATGCATCAGACCCTGGCGCTCATCGGTGCGAACCGGGATTCCGGCGTTGAGAAGCATCTGGAATTGGCCATGTCCCGATTCCGTATCCGCTTCCAGCCCGTGCTCATCATCGGTGAACCACTTTACGTCTACGCCGCGATCGTGCGCGTCGATTAAGGCATCGGCAACGGGGGTCAGATCGAACTCAAAAGCGGCGATGTGGATGGAATCCTGAGCCTGATCGATCAAGACGCTCAAGGCGTCAGGCGCTTCTCCGGCGAAATTGCGGGGATCGTATTCCTGCGGCGGGTCAGTGAAGTAGACATCGTACCAGTCGCCCGCTTCACCCGTTGTCGTGATCACGAAGCGGGTTGGAAAGAAAAGACGTTCGATGGTATTGACCGGCCCGCCGCCAAGCAGAAAGCTTCCACCGCATGCGCCGGCCAACAGGATCAGGAGTCCCAGCAGCGTGACCTGAGGACGATCCTTGAGATAGGCGATCAGATTGTCAGATATCGCCTGCCGGAATGACTGCAATTGACTGCTGATAGCATCAAGGATAGATTCCAGCACTAAGCGTCGACCTCACAAAAAACGCGCCAGGCCGATCGTGAATCCGCCTGGCGCGCCATATACTAAATTTCTACCAGCAGCGCCTCGGCGGCCGTGGCTACAGCTTCGGCCGTTATGCCCAGTTCCTCATAGACCTTCTTGTAGGGAGCGGACGCGCCGAAGCGATCCAGACCAATGGCCACACCCTGATCGCCTACGTAGTTTTTCCAACCGATCGTCACGCCGGCCTCGACGGAGACGCGCGCCGGGATATGTGGCGGCAGGACACTCTCGCGGTATTCGGCCGTCTGTTTAGCGAACAGCTCCCAGGAGGGCATGGAGACCACGCGCGCCGCCACGCCGCGCCCGGCGAGCAGTTCCTGCGCCGCGAGGGCGATGTGCACTTCGGTTCCGGTGCCAATCAGAATGACCTGCGGTTCCTCGGTATCACGCAGGATGTAGGCTCCGCGCAGGGCATCTTCGCTCGACTCTTCCAGCGTGGGCACACCCTGGCGGCTGAGGATGAGGGCCGTGGGGCCGTCCTTGTTTTCCAGAGCGGCCTGCCAGGCGCAAGCGGTCTCAGTGCCATCAGCGGGGCGAATGACCGTCAGCTGCGGAATGAGGCGCAGGCTCATGGTCTGTTCGATGGGCTGGTGCGTCGGGCCGTCTTCCCCCACGCCGATGCCGTCATGGGTAAAGACGTAGATGACGGGCAGTTCCATGATCGCCGCCAGGCGAATCGAAGGGCGCATGTAGTCGGAAAAAACTAGAAACGTGCCGCCAAACGGCCGAAAACCGCCATGGGCCGTCATGCCGTTCAGGATGGCGCCCATGCCGTGTTCGCGCACGCCGAAGCGGATGTAGCGGCCGCTGAAATCGTCCGGCTGTACGTCAGTCGTATCAGGGATGTTGGTCTTGTTGGAACCGGTCAGATCCGCCGACCCGCCAACCAGCACCGGCAGGTGCGGCGCAAGCGCGGCGATGACCTGGCCTGAGAAAACGCGCGTTCCCGCGGCCTTGCCTACCTCGAACTGGGGCAGATATTCTTGCCAGTTCGTTGGTAGTTTGCCGGCCAGTGCGTCCTGGTAAGACATCGCCGCTGTGGGGAAGGCCTCGGCATAAGCACGCCAGCGCTGCTGCCAGGCGGCGAAGCGCACGCCGTCGCGCGAGAAATGCGCTTTTGCGCCGGGGGCGACATAGAATTTCTCATCTTGCGGCAAACCCAGCACTACCTTGGTCAGGCGAACTTCTTCCTCGCCGAGGGGCTCGCCATGGGCGCTGGAGGTGCCCTGTTTGTGCGGGCTGCCAAAGCCGATTGTGGTGCGGCAGGCGATGAGAGACGGCCGTGATGTTTCCGCCTGTGCGATTTCCGTGGCCGCGATAATGGCTGAGGGATCGTGCCCGTCAATCAGCTCCGTGTGCCAGCCGTAAGCCCGGAAGCGCTCCAACACATCTTCGGTGAAGGCAAGTTTTGTCGAACCGTCAATAGTAATGGAATTGTCATCATAGTAAACGATCAACTTTCCAAGACCCAGATGCCCGGCCAGGGCACATGATTCATGGGAAATCCCTTCCATTAAGTCGCCGTCGCTGGCAATGACATAGGTGTAATGATCGACTATATCGAAATCGGGCCGGTTGTAGCGCGCGGCGAGCATGCGTTCAGCCAGGGCCATGCCCACGGCATTACTGATGCCCTGTCCTAAAGGCCCTGTCGTCGTCTCGATGCCCGGCGGGTGGTTGCGTTCCGGGTGGCCAGGAGTCATACTGCCCCACTGGCGGAACTGCTTCAACTCATCCAGAGTCATGCCTTCATAGCCGCTCAGATAGAGCAGGCTGTAGAGCAGCATGGAACCGTGCCCGGCGGAGAGGACAAAACGATCACGATCTGGCCATTCAGGATGCTGCGGGTTGAATTTCAGGTATCTGGACCACAAAACGGTCGCCACATCGGCCATGCCCATAGGCATGCCGGGATGGCCGCTGTTCGCCTTCTGAACTGCATCCATCGCCAGGCCGCGAATGGTATTCGCTGCCTTCTCGTGTCTTTCAATATCATAGTCTGTCATCGTTATCTCCTAAAGAGCGGCCCGGCAGCTCGGCCGTGCGGCTCATTTCGGCGCCATACGGATTGCGCCGTCGAGGCGAATCACCGCGCCATTTAGCATTTGATTTTTTATTATGTGTTCGGCCAGACCTGCGTATTCCGCAGCCGTTCCCAGGCGAGAAGGAAAGGGCACCTGTTGAGCCAGGGAAGCGCGCGCCTCTTCCGGCAGCCCGTCCATCATGGGCGTGTCGAAAATGCCCGGGGCGATGGTCACTACGCGGATACCGAAACGGGCCAGTTCGCGGGCCGCCGGTAGGGTCATGGCCGCCACACCGCCCTTTGAGGCCGCATAGGCGATCTGGCCGATCTGGCCGTCGGTGGCGGCAATGGATGCGGTATTGATCAGGACGCCCCGTTCGTCCTCGACGGGTTCGTTCCCCTGCATGGCCGCGGCCGCGAAGCGCAGCATGTTGAATGTGCCGATCAGGTTCACGTCGATCACCTTGCGAAAGCGATCAAGGTCGTGTGGCCCACCTCGCCCTACGAGGCGCTCGCCGATGACGATGCCCGCGCAGTTGATGGCCCCGCGCAGTTCGCCAAAGGTTTTGACGGCCGTATCGACCGCCTGCTGCACGGCCGTTTCATCGGTCACATCACAGAGAGCAAAAACGGCCGTTTCACCGAGCCCGGCGGCCAACGCTTCGCCGTCCCGCTGATTGATGTCGGCGATGACTACATTTGCGCCGGCTTCCGACAGGCGTCGAACACAGCCGGCGCCAAGGCCTGAACTGCCGCCGCTTACCAGAAAAGTGTTGCCCTTGATTTTCATCGCATAAGCTCTCCCGCGCAAGTCAGGGTTAAAGGGCGATTGTATCAAGCAGCGCCCATTCCATCCACCATATTGGTGGTACAATGGATGCCAGACCAAACAGGATGCAACAGGCATCATGAGGAGTGTCGATCATGTGTGGAAGATTTGCTCTATTAGCCCCCGGACCTGTGATAGCGGCGCAGTTCGGCGTGGAAGTGGCGCACGAAATCGCGCCACGCTATAACATCGCGCCGACGCAGCCCGTGGCCGCGGTGCGCCTCAACCAGGACGGGAAACGGGAGCTGACCTACTTTCAATGGGGGTTGATTCCCTCGTGGGCGAAGGACCCGGCGATGGGTTCGCGCATGATCAACGCGCGTTCGGAAACGGTGGCCGAAAAGCCCTCGTTCCGCGCTGCTTTCAAGCGGCGGCACTGCCTGCTACCGGCCAGCGGCTTTTACGAATGGCAAAAACAGAATGGCGGCAAGCAGCCGATCTTTGTTCGCCCGAATGACGACTCCCTTTTTGGCCTGGCAGGCTTGTGGGAGATGTGGCACGATGCCGATGGCGGTCTGCTCGAGACCTGCACCATCCTGACGACTACGCCCAACGAGCTGATGGAGCCTATCCATAATCGCATGCCCGTGATCATCGAGCCGGAAGATTACAGCATGTGGCTGGACCCCGGAGATACGCCGCAGGACACACTGCACCTGCTGCGCCCCTACCCCTCCGATGAGATGGAAGCGTACGCCGTATCGACGGCCGTGAATAACCCGCGGAATGAAGGGCCGCAGAATATTGAGCCGGTTGATTAGCTGAAGGCTTGTGATCCGGCAGTCTCTGAGACGTAGCGTATGAAGTCTGTCGTGAGATTCAGATCGGGCGGCGGGCCGTCCGGCCAGGTGTTGGCCGCTTCGATAAGATCACGCCACTTGGCGTCCACCGTCTCTAAAGCCCACTCCGTGGCCGCCGTTTTGGAAACGACCGCTCCCTTCTCCAGCGTATAGAGCACGCGGCACATGGTCTGCACGGCGAAGGCTATGTAGTCGGGACGGCCGTCCAGCCAGGC
>JBJYWZ010000642.1:0-1970 GCA_046259725.1 Promineifilaceae bacterium (SeqCode)
TCCCCAATTCCAGATCTAAAATATGGCGATGTCGTCAAGGTCCGCGATGGCTTTCGTCACCCCGACCTGGACGTCGGCATGAGCGGCTGGCACGGCCGTGTCAGCGAGATATATCAAGATGAAGGCACGGCGCTCATCGCTTTTGACAGCCTGACGCTTCTCGACCTTCCCGGATCTCTTGTTGAGCAATGCGAGGAGGAGGGATACAGCTGGAACGACTTCTGTTTCCCCTGTGCGACCTGGCGGCCGTGGATACAAATTCACCCCAAAATGACCTCCTACATCTCTACGGTGACTGGTTTGCCAATGCTTGAAAAGGTATCATCGGACATCGTCCAACATCTAAGGAACGGGCGGCGCGATGGACTTTACAACCAATTTAGGGAGATATGATGAAGGATCCGTATTCTGTACCTAAAGCGATGCGTGACACTTATGAGACAATCAGCGTTTTGACCGATGATTTCTGCCGGGCAAAACTCAATGATGAATATGCCGATAAGTGCCGCCAGATGACGGCCAAGCTGTGCCGCAAACGGCCGTCGCCTCTCACAAGTGGACGGCCGCAAAATTGGGCTGCCGGCGTCGTGCACGCGATCGCCTCCGTCAACTTCGCCTTTGACAAAAGCCAGGACCCGTATATCACCGCTCCTGACATCAGCGCCTTTTTCGGGGTCGGCAAAAGCAGCCCTGCAGCCAAATCAAAAGTAATCCGCGACCTGTTCGATATCTACCCGCTGGACCCCGAGTGGACGCTGCCCAGCCTAATAGATAGCAATCCTATGGCCTGGTTGATCATGGTCGATGGCCTGATTGTGGATGCGCGGTCCATGCCGCTTGAGATCCAGATTGTGGCTTATGAGAAGGGCCTGATCCCATACATACCGGATCTCCAGGAGTAGGGCACTTGTCTAAGAAAAGTGATCGTTTGGGTAAACTGGCTCCCAAATACAGGTTTTTCCTCAATCATTACCAAGAATACCGTTTCACAACCTGCCCGCAGTGCGAGCGTACAATGAAGGTGCGCAAGCATCCATTTCTTGTCCACGTGGATCCCATGCAACTGGCTTTATTAAACATGTCGGCCAGATACTGTCCCTCTTGTGATCTGCTAATTTTGCACCAGGACAAGCTTGAGGAGATGCTGGTTGCCGCCCTGCTGCCGCACAACCCGGATGTGATTGGTAACGACTATCTGGTTCTGGGTACAGTCGAGCGAAAAGCATGGCGTGAGGCTCGGAAACAGAAAGACAGCGGGCAAACGTCTCTTGATAATTTGCACGATTTTAAAGAGGTTGTGGATGTCGAAGTCATACCCGCGGGCTGGGGACCGGCAGAAGAATAAAGGAACAAACTATGTCCAACCAATCATCCGCCATCGTGCAGCGCCTCTGGAACTACTGCACCGTCCTGCGCGACGACGGGCTGTCATACGGAGACTATGTCGAGCAGTTGACCTACCTCCTCTTCCTGAAAATGGCCGAGGAGCGCAAGATGATCGGCCAGGACAGCCCCATTCCCGAAGAACTGAGCTGGTCCTCCCTGGTGCGCCTCGACGGCGATGAACTGGAATCCCACTACCGCGAAATCCTCACCCAATTGGGAACGGGCAGAGGCCTGATCCCCACTATCTTCCGCAAGGCGCAGAACCGCGTGCAGGATCCGGCCAAGCTGAAGCGCCTGGTCACGCTGATCGACGGCGAGAATTGGAGCCGCCTCGATGTGGACGTCAAGGCGGAGATCTACGAAGGGCTGCTGGAGAAGAACGCCCAGGATGTGAAGTCCGGCGCGGGGCAGTATTTCACGCCGCGGCCGTTGATCCAGGCCATCGTCGACGTGATCCAGCCGCGGCCGGGCGAAACGGTCATGGACCCCGCCTGCGGCACCGGCGGCTTTCTGCTGGCGGCCTATGATTATGTCGCCGAGCACTACCCGCTTGACCGCGACCAGTGGCTGTTTCTGCGCCAGGA
>JBJYWZ010000643.1:0-3598 GCA_046259725.1 Promineifilaceae bacterium (SeqCode)
CGCCACAATAGAAGGCTGAAGCCATCACTTCGAACCAGCGGCGTTGTCCGGGCGCGGCTGCTTTCGGAAGGAAAATCATGACTGATAAATATTACGAAGCGAAACCACAAGGCTCAGCTAACAAAACCGTCCTCATCACCGGGGCTACCGGCGCTATCGGCAAGGCGATCGCCCGACAGATAGCGGCTATGGACGGCCATACGGCCGTTCTCGCCGCGCGTGATGAGGCAAAGGCGCGCCAGGCCGTCGCCGAAATCAGAAAAGCCACCGGCAACGAGAATGTTTACTACGAACTGGTCGACGTCTCCCGCCGCGCCTCCATCGACGCCCTGGCCGGTCGCTGGCCGGGCCGCCTTGACGTGCTGATCAACAATGCCGGCGTCACGCCGCGCCGCCGCGAGGAAACCCCCGAAGGCATCGAAATGTTGTTCGCCACCAATGTCCTGGGTTACTTCTGGATGACTCAGGCTTTTGCCGAAATCCTGCGCCAATCAGCCCCGGCCCGCGTCGTCAACGTGGCCAGCTACTGGGCCGGCGATCTCGAGCTCGACGACCTGGAATTCAAGCGCCGCCGCTACCGCAACGGCCGTGCTTACCGCCAATCGAAGCAGGCCAACCGCATGCTCACCGTCGCCTTCGCCGGACGCTTCGATCCCGCCGAAGTGACCGTCAACGTTTGCCATCCCGGCGACGTTAATTCCAAACTGAGCAACGATCTCGGATTCGGCGGCTCGGAATCGCCCGACTCTGGGGCCAGGACGCCCGTATGGCTGGCGACCGACCCCGCCGTTGCGCAGGAAACAGGCAAGTATTTTGAACACATGCGCCAGACGCCGGATCGCTTTGCATCAGATCGGCAGGCCATCGAAGCCCTGTATGAGGCCTGTTTATCATACTAGTTGAAACATTATGTTAAGTTATACAGCCGGAGCCCGCTGATTGTTTGCGGAAAAAGTAACAATCAGCGGTTCAATAAAGTGAAATGAACGGCCGTTTTCTCGTTTGCGCCGGAGGGCTGCGCATTGACTACCTGATCACACGTGAAGGAGAAGCGCACTACGGCCTGCCGGGCGGCAATGCTCTCTACGCCGCCGCCGGAGCAAGGCTGTGGTCGGACGAGGTCGCCCTGTGGGCGCGCTGCGGCCGGAATTACCCGCGCATGTGGATGGAAACTCTCTCGGCAGGCGGACTGGACACGACGGGCCTGATTTATCTGCCGGACAATCACGAGCACCGCACCTTTTATGCCTATACAGCACAGGGGACGCGCGACGATACCGACCCGGCCGGGCACTTCGCGCGCATCGGCCGCGACTTCCCGCCGGAGTTAGAGGGCTATATCCATTCCACCCCTCAGCAGGATGATGCCCACCAATTTGAACCGCTGGCCGTGCGGCCTGAAGATTGGCCGCCGGCATATGGTCAGGCAGCGGGCGTTCATCTGGCCCCGCTTCCCCTGGCCACGCATCTGAACGCCCCGCCAAAGCTGCGCCAGGCGGGCGTGAAGCTGATCACGCTCGATCCCGGCGAACGGTACATGATTCCCGCCCGCGAACCTTACCTGCGCCGGCTGCTGCCGCAGGTCGACGCCTTCCTGCCCAGCGACCAGGAAGTACGCTCCCTCTTTGGCGCGGATGTCGATCTCTGGCAGGCGGCTGACCGGCTGGTAGATTGGGGAGCGAAAGTGGTTGTGATTAAGATCGGGCCGCAGGGCGTGCTCTTGCTGGATGAAGAAAAAGGCCGGCGCCTCCATCTGCCCGCTTATCTCCCGCCGGGCGATCCGCTCATCGTCGATGTGACCGGCGCCGGGGATTCATTTTGCGGCGGTTTTCTGGCCGGGCTGGCGCAAACGGCCGATTCCCTGGAGGCGGCTCGTATGGGCCTCGTTTCCGCCTCAATGGTGATCGAAGGCTACGGCGCGCTGTATGCCCTGCAGTTGGAAAAAGGAACGGCCAGAGCCCGCCTGGAGGAAATCAGTTCGTAACGCCTTTAGCCGTCAGGCGCTAAAGCCTCCACGACGAACTTACTCTACTTTTTTCGCCTTCTTGGCATCCTTCATGCGCTGCTCGTGCTTCAGCTCTTTCTTGCGGATGCGCAGCGCATCAGGCGTCACTTCCAGCAGTTCATCCACGCTCAAATATTCGATGCTTTCGTCCAGCGACATCAGCCGCGGAGTGGAGAGGGCTTCGATAATGGCCGTGGGCACGGCGCGGTGTCCGGTCAGGTGCTTGGTACGGCAGACGTTGATCACCAGGTCCTCGTCGCGAATATGCTCGCCGACGACCTGCCCGGCATAGACCTGGTCTCCGGGCATGACGAAGAAGGTGCCGCGCTGCCGCAAATGCTGCAGGGCGTAGGCGGCGACGCGCCCCGTCTCCAGGCTGACCAGCGATCCAAATTCGGCCGTTTCAATGTCGCCGCGATAGGGAACGTAATCATCAAATAAGGTATGGAAGATACCCGTGCCCCTGGTGGCGGTCAGAAAGCGCTGGCGAAAGCCCAGCATGCCGCGTGTGGGAACCTGGTAGGTGCAGTAAACGGTGCCGTCTTCGCCATAATGAATCTCTTTCAACAGGCCGCGCCGCTGTCCCAGCATCTCCGCCAGGATGCCCAGATAATCGTTGTGTACTTCCAGGAACACGTCTTCAACCGGTTCCAGCAGGCCTTCCGGCGATTCGCGAAAGATGACCTCGGGACGGCTGACCATGAACTCGTATCCCTCGCGGCGCATGGTCTCGATGAGGATGGCCAGGTGCAGCTCGCCGCGTCCGGCGACGATAAATTCGCCCGCCTTGTCGGTCTCGGTAACGCGCAGGGCGACATTTCGTTCCAGTTCTGCCAGCAGCCGCTCGCGGATTTGGCGCGAAGTCAGGTACTTGCCTTCCTGGCCGGCGAAGGGGCTGTTGTTGACGCTGAAGGTCATGCGCACGGTTGGTTCTTCAACCTTGATCGGCGGCAGCGCCTGCGGGTTCTCGGGGTCGGCCAGCGTATCGCCGATGCCCACGTCGGGAATGCCGGCCACGGCGATGATATCGCCTGCCGTCACTTCTTCCTGTTCGTTGCGCTGCAAATCGCGGAAGGTATAAACCTGGGTTACTTTTGCCGGCCTGATTTCGCCGCCGGCGGTCATGTGCGCGATTTCCTGGCCGCTGCGCATCGAGCCGCTGCTCAAACGGCCGATGGCGATTTTGCCCACGTAGGGGCTGTATTCCAGTGTCGTCACCAGGAACTGCGTGGGGCCGTCCGGGTCAACCTGCGGCGGCGGCAGATAATCGCGGATCGCCTCGAACAGCGGCTGCAGATCGTCGCTCAGGTCGTCTGGCGCGTAGCCCGCCTGCCCGCTGAGCGCCCTGGTGAAGATGACGGGGAAATCAGCCTGTTCGTCGCTGGCGCCCAGGTCGATAAAGAGATCGAAAGTCGCGTTAAGCACATAATTCGGCCGTGCCGCCGGGCGGTCGATCTTGTTGATCACCACCACCACCTGGCAGCCTTTGTGCAGCGCCTGGCGCAGCACGAAGCGCGTCTGCGGCATAGGCCCTTCCACGGCATCCACCAGCAGCAGCACGCCGTCGACCATGTTGACCACGCGCTCCACCTC
>JBJYWZ010000644.1:0-1711 GCA_046259725.1 Promineifilaceae bacterium (SeqCode)
CGCATCGTTTCCGACAGCGGATGATGTTCCGCATCAAAATCGAGCAGCGCCTCTTCCAGGCGTTCGCGTAAGGTTCGGCCGTGTGCTTCAGGATCTTTTTGGAATTCTTCAATGTGCACGGAAATCTCGTCCAGTGTGGTGCCTTGCGCCTCGTCTGCTTCAGTATCCGCGATGGCTTTCTGCAGGTTCTTTACGGACTTCTTCGCCTGTTCCATATCTTTGTTTTCTCCAGTTCGATCTTGCAGGTAGCTTACATCAGATTTGGGCTGCCTGCCATACTCGTTTGAGCGCCGTATCAGCGACACCTGATCACCGGCAATGATTCCATCTATCTCGCCCGTTTGGCTTTGGCGAATTCAAAGATGAAGCCGGTTCAGAACCTCTTTAAGCGGAATCTGTGCCTCCTTTAGCGTTTCGCGCCCATTCATGGACAGGCAACCGGCCAGCTGCCGGGTTCTTAGGCTGAGATCGCTTTCAGGATCGGCGTACTGGAACACCACTGCTAACGCCTCGCTGGCTTCTGTTTTGCGATCGCTGCTGCCGCCGTTTATTATGGAAAGCGGTTCCAGAGTGCGGCCAGGGCGATTGCCATGAGGGTCAGGAGTGCACCCAGGGCTGCAAAGACGACGCTGATTTCCAGATTTTCTCTTTGCAGCTCTACCTGCGCCGGCAGTTCGAGAAAAATATCCAGCAGCTGGTCCGCGTCTTCGGCGCGGAAATATTCGCCGCCGGTCATGTCGGCTATCTCCTGCAAAGTGTCCTCATCGATGATCAAAAAACGGCGGAAGTTGCCGAACCCGCCGCCCCCAAAACTGTTAGGTCCTCCCCCAATACCGCCAAATCCTTCGTTAAAGGCGTCGCTGCCCAGTTGTTCACGCGTACAGACCATTTCCTGGGGATCATCAGAACCGAAGCCGATTGTATAGACGCGTATGCCTCGATCGGCCGCCTGTTGGGCTGCATCAAGCGGGAAGGGGCCGCGGCTGTTGGCGCCGTCGGTCAATAGGACAATGATATCTGGCTGGTACGAACCCTCTCCCGGGATGTTTTCTTCTTCATCTTCGAGTTCTAATTCCACGCCGCTGGGAGCGACCGAGTCGTTGACTTCGGCGATGGCGTCTATTGATTTGAGCGTAGCGCTGCCGATGGCCGTGCCGATCGATGTGGTGAAATTATTGATCGCATCTTTCAGCACTTCCTTGTCTCGCGTAGGTGGTACGGCGATTTCCGCGAAGCCGGCAAAAGCAACGAGGCCAATCTGCGTACCCTCGACCTGGTCATCCAAAAAGGCCAGGGCTGCTTCCTGGGCCACGGTCAGCCGGTTGGGCGGCACGTCGATGGCGCACATGCTGCGCGACACATCGAGGGCCAGGATGATGGTTGTGCGGCTGAGTGGAACTTCTATGGCGGCGGCCGGCCGTGCCAGGGACACAATGAGCATGGCCAGGGCGAGTAGAAAGAGAGCAAAGGGCACATGCTGGCGCCAGCGTGATCGTTTGGGCAGCGCCTCGCGGATGAGCGAGAGGCTGGAATAGCGCACTGCAAAACGACGCTTGCGCCGCAGTATCCATATATAAATGCCCACGATCAGTGGGATAAGCAGAAGCAGCAGGAGAAGCCAGGGCCAGAGAAACGTCATAATCTTATCAGGGCGCCCGTCCAAACCAGAGCAGTGACAACAGCCCACCGGCCAGCAGGAAGGCCAGGCTGA
>JBJYWZ010000645.1:0-18581 GCA_046259725.1 Promineifilaceae bacterium (SeqCode)
GCCGAAAACCAGAAGGGCAATTATCAAAACGCTATATTTTTTCATTTTTCTCTCCCATTGTTTGTAAAACGATCGAAAGGCTGAACTCACTATTTGCGTATTGTCTCCTAATAATCACCTCCTACTGCGAACGCGGATTTTTCTCTTTACGCCCATCTGGATAGGCGCTTTAAAATTTCCAACTCCTCATCTTCATTTTCTGTCGCTATCCACAAGAACAGACCGGGCGGATGCATCTCGTCCAGAAAATCGTCCAGTTCAGTCTTATTTAGATCGACAATAATAGGCATGCCACGTGCTTGCAGTTCCTTCAGGAACGGCACCCATTGCATAATCGGCAGATCATCTCCGACGCCCTGTACCCACTGTACAGCGTGAACCTGCGGCACGCTCAAAATAGTATCGAGGTGTCGTGCAACCCCCCTACCGTCAATGTGGAAGATATTATGAGTCATCGTCTGCACTTCTTGCTGCAAGATGGGCAGTCCGAACTCCTTAAAAAAAGCGGGCGATATCATCGTTGAGAAGTCACAGCTGGGAATATGCATCCTTCCAAACGATGGAATTCCCATCCAGCTCACCGAGAGCTGGCCATGCGCCTTTAGTATCTTATCGAAATGGTCGTAAATGGTCACAAAATCAGCGATGGCCACCTTCGCCAGCTCTTTCACTTTGTCCGGGCTGTCTATCATGTCAAAGCAAAGCTGCTGCGGATCGCGCCATGCGGCAGCACAATCCAGGCCCGGGTGCAGGTCGGTGTAGCCCACCAGGAATTTGCCGGGCGCTTCGGCCAAAGCCGCAATTGTCATTTCTTCAAGCTTGCGAAAGTGCTCGTTATTCACGTCGAACTGGAGCTTTGCAGCATCCGCCCACTCACGAACAAGAGGTAATGACCATGACGTTACCTCACCGAATACCAGTTCAGCACCATAAAACGCTGCATAAACATCCGGGCCAAGATTTGGAAAGAAAACCGGGAAGGTTTCACCGTGAAACCTGCGTCCTTCAATTAACTTCAAGAAGAGGTCGAGCTGGGTCTCAACGTCAAACCACCACGCCTTCTTTTCCTCAGGCGAAAGTGCAGATATATCCTCTTTCGCGGCCTCCAAAAACTCATTGTGAGCAATAAAGCGTACTGGCGGCCGGTCAATAACTTCGTTTTCATACCAGGCATAGACACGCTTCATTGACATTTCGAAGTCATCCATGGCTTCGATATCCACTGTCCACCAGGGTGCCTGTGCTTGGTTCATCATCATAGCCAATCAGTGAAGCGCACTGTAAGGCGTATTGGTAATTGTGTTGGTCATTGCCCAGAAATTTTCCATCGGCGTATCCAGTTGAACATGATGCGTTGGAGCAAGAATCAGCCCACCGCCTCGGCCGATGGTTTCCAGACGCAGCAGAACCTCCGCCTCGACATCTTCCGCGGATCCAAACGGCAGAGTATGCTGCTCATCAATCGATCCCCAAAAACAGAGCCTTTCGCCAAATTCATCTTTTATATAGGCTGGTTCCATACTGGCAGGCTGGATTGGATTCAAAACATCCAAGCCGATTTCGATCAGTTCAGGGATAATACGCGCGATATTGCCGTCCGAATGGTAGGCGATCTTGACATCCGGATTAAGCCCCTTCAATTCAGAAATGAAATTGGCCATGCGAGGTTTCAAGTATTTGCGCCACATACCCGGTGAAATCATCAATTCGTGTTGGGCGCCAACATCGTCGCCGGTCCAGATCATATCCACTCCTAATTCAACCAGCTTCTTAGCCGCAGTCAGGTGGTATTGATAGGGGATATCCAGCAATTGATTGGCCATACCCGGATCGAGGGCCATGTCCAGCAGCATTTGTTCGAGGCCGCGCAGCGCCCAGGCGGTTTCCAGAATCGTCGTAACCGTAACGCCAACTATCCAATAATCCTCTTTGAACCTGGCGATCGTTTGTTCCGCATCACGATACAGTTCCGGGCGATTGGGATCGGGCGCCTGGTAAACGGCAACAGCAGCAGCATCCGCCAGCGGGTGTTTCACTATTTCAGTGTAATGCCCGGTTCCGAAAGGGGTTTCATACGCCTGGATATCCCAGCCGACACCCCATTCATCAACGTAAGCATGATCATCCATATAATAGGAGTTTGCCCAGCCAACCGATGTTAGCAGCAGATCCTGGCCAAGGGCGCGCTCCAGTTCATATGTATTGCCTCCTCCATGGGGATTATGCGCATGATGCCCCTGGATTGCCATGTTTTTCCGCAATCGGTCGGCGAATTCGGGCGTAAAGCTGATTTGCATTGGACAACGATCCGGTTCCTGATGGTTGAGGGCTGCCTGCACCCGCTCTCGTGGTTTCATCTACTTTCCTTAATCGAACTCTTGCGCACGATCAGCTCCGGTTCAACAATTGAAAGTTCCGCCGCCAGCACTTCATCCTTACGTCTTGCCAGAAGCTGCTGATGGAGCAGAGACACGGCACGGCAGCCGACCTCCAGCAAATCCTGGCGAATCGTCGTCAGTGGAGGCGTAAAGTAAGCCGACTCGGGGATGTCGTCAAAGCCAATAATAGCCAGGTCATCGGGCACCGCACGGCCGTAATCCAACGCCGCCTGTAATGCCCCCAGGGCCATTGAATCATTGCAAACAAAAACTGCTTCCAGGTCTGGCTCGCGTTGAAGTAGTCTCACCATGCCGTTGTGACCGCTGGCGGCCGTCCAATCCCCTCGTTCACGAAGACGATCCAGGTCCTTATACCTGACCTTCTGAAGCGTCTCGCGCCAGCCGAGCTCTCGCTGGCGCGCCTCCCACCAGGTGTCCGGACCGGTAATGATGGCAATTTTCTGGTATCCCTGCTGCAGCAAATGAGTGGCAGCAAGCTGCCCTCCCAGCCGGTTATCTACGGAGACGGCCGTCGTGCTGGAACGCGGCTTGATATTCAAGAATACAAAGGGCACCATTTCGTCCTTAAGATTACCGTACAGCCACTCCCGCCGGTCGCCAATCTCGGCCACTGCCCAGATGATTCCTGCCACCTGGTTGGCCACCAGCTCATTAAGCGCCCGTTCACCCCGGCTGTCCAGTGGATTATGCAGAAGTCTGACCATCAGCGTATAGCCCAGCTCATTTGCCTGCCGTTCTATGCCGACCAGCGTGCGTGAAGGCCCATAAAACTCCAGGCCCGAGCTTACGACACCGATCGTGCTGCTCCGTCCCTGGCTCAGATTACGGGCGATGACGCTGGGTGAATAACCCAGATCGTCGATAACTTTTTGCACATGCTGGCGAGTGGAGGGGGAAACATCAGGGCGGTCATTCAAGACGCGTGACACCGTCATTGGCGAAACGCCGGCAACCCTGGCAACATCCCTGATAGTGACAACTTTGGCCATGATACCCCAGTTAAATCGGCCGTTCGTTATCGGTACCGTTATCGGTACCGTTATCGGTACCAGTATCCTAGCAGAGATAAATCGCTAAGTCAATATGCTAAACCAAGGGTGCACAATGATTGGTATACAGGCGCGGCGGCATTGCGGACGGTAATACGGGAGCGCGGATGGGCAAACCTGAATCCCGGCGCACACTGACGTTTATTTTCTTATGATCACCATCGTGTGATAAGTGATGCTCGATTATGCTGCGGCTTCTTCTCTCCCTCCGGTTCAACAGCACGTGGCTCGCCCAATTCGAAATCCAGGCGATAACTTCCGTTTCCGAGCGGCGCCAGTACATTCCCCTTGCCGTTTGCGACAACAGGAATGATCAGGGCGCGTTTTTCGCTTCCATCCATCAACACGCGGATCGAAACCGGCTTAAATTCCGCGGGAATGAAGCTGCCATACATCAGCTTGCTGCGACCGGCGATCAGGGCGATCTCGTCAACCTGCATTCCGCTGACGGCCGTGAACCACGATGGCGGATCTTCCACCTGGCCCTTTACTTCCCGCAGGACTTCGTCAAGTCTCCCGGGAATGGAAATGATGTTGCCCCGCACAATGGGCCGGGCCATGGCGTAGATGTTGTACTGGGGTCCCTGCCCCAGGTTAACCATGTGCACCAACCATTTCAGCTTGCTAAAAGATTTGATCAGGCGTTCCAACTCGTCAGGATCGGAAACAACGCGCGTATCGGCTAATTCAATATTCACCCCTTTCAGATCAATTTGCAGGGGCAGGAGGCGCGTCGATTTAAGCAGGGGAAGTTGGAACGTTTGCTTGTTGAGCGTAATCGTAACAGGTTTGCGCTGCCGCAGCGGTCCGGGGCTCTCGATCAAAAGCAGTTCCGTTTCATCATTGCGCACCAGGCGACTCAGCTCCAATTCCGTGGTTTGAGGCAGCAGCGGTAACATAAGTGAACGCGTCCAGCGGTCAAACAGCTCCTGCCGCTCCGCGGGATTGCCTTCTGTTGTCATTACGCGGTTTATTTGGGACTCTGTCGCGCTAAACAATGTCTTCGCATCTTCATCAATATCATTTCTATCCAGCGGTATTTGGGCGATCTGGCCGGAAAAGGTCCGCAAATATTGTTCGAGCGCATCGATGTCCCCAGATTCCTGCCTTGTTTCAACAACAGGCGTCGGGATGGACGCACTTTCTATCTCGGGCTGCATAGCTCTGGCAAAGTCATCCAGCGCCATCTGCAAGTGGCCCAGTCGATTATGGAGAGTACCACGCTTAAAATAGGCACTCCTATTCGACGGCTCCCGTTTCAATACTTCGTCAAAATCAGCCAGCGCCTGCGGGTAACGACCATCTAGCAGGCCCAGCTTTCCTCGATTGTAATAGGCACTTGTCAAGCCCTGATCGAGGCGAATTGCCTCTGCAAAACTCTCCATTGCTTGCGCGTTTTCGCCGAGTGCGGCAAAGGACAGCCCGCGCATATAGTGAATGCCCGCCTCTTCCGGTTCCTCAAGCATCACGATATCAAGATCTTCAAGGGCCTCTTGATGGCAGTTAGCAGCCTGATAGACCGTTGCACGAATGAGCCGGAGCTGGGTATCGCCAGGTTCAAGATCGAGGAGGGTATCCAGGTCAGCTAATGCCTCGCCAAATTGCCCGAGTTTCTGGTTGGTAAGGGCACGATTCAATAGAAAATCAAAATTTTTGCCATCGCCGGCCACACAGTTGTCGAAATCGACCAGCGCCTCCGCGTGACGGCCGAGCGCCGCGTACACCTTACCCCTCTCGAAGGCGATAGCGGTATCATGCGCATTGAAGCAGGCAGCCTGATCGAGATCGGCCAGCGCTTCAGGATACCGGCCGCGGGCCGCGTAAATACGGCCGCGTCCGAAATAAGCCTCTGCATTCGTGGAGTCGAGCCCAAGCATCATATCATAGTTCACCACGGCTTCATCTTCCCGGCCCAGTGCGCACAGGGTCGCGGCGCGTCCGCTGAAAAGCGCGGCGTCCTGCAAGCCCAGATAATCCGCCTGGTTATAATCGGCAAGCGCATCTTCCGGTCGTTCCACCTGGTTGTACAGTTCAGCGCGCTGGTAGTACGCTTTACCATTGGCCGGCTGCATCTGAATCGCTTCGCTCAGATCTTCCAACGCTTCTTCGAATTGGCCCAGCGCCTGCCGCGCTTCGCCTCGCCTGATATACAACGCGGCATTATGCGGATCGCGTTCGAGAGCCTCGCCGTAGCTCTGCAGCGCGCCGGCGAAGTCGGCCGTTTCCATATACGTATCGCCGCGCTTGACCAGCGCGTCAATATGGCCCGGATTGAGATCGAGCACCGCGTCAAAATCAGCTAAAGCTTTGTCAAATTGTGCAAGCTCCATTTGGGCGATCCCGCGATAAAGGCGGGCATTTACTACTTCCAGATCATTTTCTATGCAGTGATCAAAATCTGCGACGGCGTCTTGCAGCCGCTCCAATGAAAGCTTCACCTGACCGCGGGCGCAGATAACTTCGCCATTGTCCGGGCTGAAGCTGGCCGCGGCCTCAAAGTCAGCCAGCGCCTTCAGGAACTGTTGGCCGGACTGGTAGATAAGGCCGCGTCTGTACAGCAGATCAGCATCCCGTGGATTAATTTGCAGCACCCTGTCGAAGCTCTCCAACGCCTCCGATTCGCGGTCCATGGCAAGCAGCAGTTCACCGCGACGAATCATAGCCGCCGCATTACCAGGATCGAAGCGGATCGCTGCATCCAGATCAGCAAGTGCTTCAACGTGGCATTCGAGTTCCTGATAAAGCTCAGCCCGCTGCACGTACGCCTCACAGTTTCGCGGCATCAGACGGACGGCCGCATTGTAATCGACCATCGCCGCCTCTAGCCGGCCCAGTGCGACAAGAACCATGCCGCGGCTGAGCCAGGCATCGCCAACTTGCGGGTCAAGTTCAAGCGCCCGATCGAAATCGGCCAGGGCTTTTTCATCCTGTTCAAGGGCCAGCCGCGCTTTTCCTCTGCTTATATAGGCGGCGGCAAAATCTTCTTCCAGACGTAGCGCTTCATCGAGATCGACCAGCGCTTTCTCAATACTGCCGCTTGAGCGCAATAGCTCGCCGCGGTGGAAAAACACGGCCGCATCGTCAGGGTCGTTCAGCACGGCCGTTTCATAGTCGGCCGTCGCCTCGATGCACCGCCCCAGCACCTCATAAATCTGCCCACGTTCGAAATGAACGCCCGTAAAACCAGGATTAATTGCGATTGCCCGGTTGAGATCGTCAAGCGCTTCTTCATACCGGCCCAGCGTGCGCAGGACACGGCCGCGGCCGGTATACGCCGCTGCATTCGCGGGATCCAGTCGAATCGCTTCGCCAAAATAAGCGACCGCCTCGGCATAGTGGCCGAGCGCCAGACATACCTCGCCTCGACCGGTAAACGCATCGGCATCTTCGGGATTGAGTCCGATTGCTTCCTCATAATCCGCAAGCGCCTCGGGCAGGCGATCCAGCCGCTGGTAGGAGTATCCGCGTCTGCGCAAATCGGATCCGTCACGCGGATCCAGCTCGATTATCCTTTCGTAGTCCGCGGCCGCCTGCTCATGGCGATTGAGCGCTTGCAGAATCGCCGCTCGTGAACGGTATACTGCCGCATCATCATCTCTACGCGCGATAAAGTTATCGTAGTCCGACAGCGCTTTTTCCAACGCACCCATACTCTCAAAGATGTCGCCTCGTTTGCGGTAACTATCAACATCTTCGGGATCGATGCTAAGCGCTTTTCCATAATCAGCGGCTGCATCACCAGTCCGCCCCAGTCGTTGATATAAATCGCCGCGACTGGCGTAGAATCTGGCAGCTTCATCATCCAGAGCAATAGCCTTGTCATAATTAGCCAGGGCTTTCTTTTCATTATCAAGCGCTTCATACACCAGACCGCGGTTGTAAAATCCTTCAGCGAGATCCGGGCTGAGCGCCAGCACCTGGTCGAACTCATCCAGAGCATCTGCATAGCGGTCAAGGGCCAGATAAGTAAGCGCAAGCCCATAGTGGGCTTTTTCATTTTGTGTATCCAGGCTGATCGCCTCACTGAAATCGGCTGTTGCTTTACCGTAATTGCCAAGCTCCCAATGGACTATGCCGCGCCCAATATAAGCATGTTCATCACCGGGATCGCGCCCAACAGCAACATCAAAATCAGCCAGCGCCTCTTCGAAGCGACCCAGAGCATCATAAACAGACCCGCGATTCAAATTGACCTGATCGCGTTCAGGGTCGAGGCGAAGCACCTCATTAAAATCTGCCAGTGCCTCGGGATACCGTTCCAACTGTTGATAAACAGACCCACGATTAAAGAGCGCATCGCTGTTTTGTGGCTCCAGGGTCAATACCCTGTCAAAATCAACCAGCGCCTGCGGTAGATGGCCCAACAACAGGTTGGTCTGGCCACGATTGAAGATAATTTCGCTGTCTTCGGGATTGAATTTGACTGCCACGTCAAAGTCGGCCAGCGCCTCAGAAAGCTGCTCGCGAGACAGGTAAATTCGACCGCGTTGATAGCGAACCGCCGCGTCTGCGGGGTTGACAGCTATTGACGCATCGTAGTCAAGCAGTGCCTCATCCTCCTGGCCCAGCGCGTACAGCACGTCGCCGCGCCCACTCAAGACAGCTGCATGCTCCGGGTCCAGACGAACCGCGTCATTGAAGTCTAAAAGAGCATCTTCAAGCCGGCCCAGCGAGGCATAAGCCGCAGCGCGGCGGTAAAATGCCTCTCCATTTTGTGGCTGCAGACGAATCGCTTCACCGTAGTCGTCAGCGGCCATATCCGGGCGATCAAGAACATCGTACAACTCGCCGCGGCTAAGGTAAACCGCCGGATTATCAGGCTCGAGTTCGGCAGCCCGGTCATAGTCGGCTCGAGCGTCGTCCAACTGCCCCTGCGCGAAGTATGTCTGCCCACGGCCGACAAATGCTGCGCTATAGTCCGGATTGAGTTGGACTGCCCGGTCGTAATTCTCTACAGCTTCCGGGAAGCGGCGCAGCATGCGATATGTGTCGCCCAATCCCAGATAAACGCCGGCATCATCCGGAAGGAGCATCGCTGCCTGCTGGTAATCTTCAAGCGCTTCCTCGTATCGAGCCAGCAAGCCATGACTGCGGCCACGCCTGTTGTACGCCGATCCATTTTCAGGTTCCAGCCTCAGCACCTCATCATAGTCACCCAGCGCTTCTTCGTCCCGTCCCAGCTCCGCAAAGATCTTGGCCCTATTGTCATATGCCCGGACCATACCGGGATCGCGCTCTATCGCTTCGCCGTAATTCAGCAGCGCCTCATCCTGATCGCCAAGCGCCTCGTAAGCAATGGCGCGTGCGGCATAGCTGCCGGCTTCATCGGGCGCAAAGCTGATGGCCTTATCGTAGTCGGCAAGCGCCTCTTCGTATTGTCCCAGGGCCAGGTATACGTCCCCTTTGCCGGCATAGGCTACAGCGCTCTGCGGTACATACTTAATCGCCTTATCAAAATCACCCAGGGCCTCTTCGTAATGCTCGAGGGCGCTCAGCGTCTGCGCGCGTCTTAAATACAAGTTTCCGTTATCCGGGTCCAGTTGGATGGCCTCGTTGTAATCGCTCAAGGCGTTTTCGAATTCGCCCTGGGCCTGCCTGATCCCACCGCGATGATCATAGGCCTGCGCGAAAACGCCTCCCCGTTCGATCACCTGATCGTAGCTCGCCAGTGCCTCCTCTTGCAGACCCAACTCTTCAGCGGTCAGCCCACCGTAGAGGTAAATTTCAGGATCATCAGCCCCAAGCTGGATCGCCTGATTAAAATCAGACAGCGCATCCTGCAGGCTGCCCTCATCCCGGTTGATACGCCCGCGGTGATAAAACAGGGGCACGGTACGCCAGCCCAGGCTAATCGCACTGCTGTAATCGTTGCGGGCATCCTGCCCGCGTTCGAGCGCTTCATAAATCTGGCCGCGCCAAAAGTAATTTTCGGCATCCTCGGGATTGAGGGTGACGGCCGTGTCGTAGTCCGCAAGCGCATCCTCATATTGGCCAAGCTCCCTGTTGATATGACCGCGCCTCGCATACATCTGAACGTCTGCGGAACCGGAATCTATAACCTGGTTGTAGTCAGCCAATGCACGCGCAAGTTCGCCCATCGCCAGCAGCAGTGCGCCGCGACCAGCGTAAGCCTCGATCTGTTGCGGGTCAATTTGCAGTGCGTTTTCGTAACTCTCCAGAGCCTCCTCGTCCCGATCGAGCGCCTGGAGACATTGGCCACGTCTGGTAAAAAGCTCACCATCCGCGGCATCAAGGAGAATTAACTCATCAAAGTCCCCCACGGCTTCTTCATATCTGCCAATTGCCTGGTAAGCAGCGGCCCTTCCACGGTAACTGCCCGTTACATCGTGCCCTAAACGAATCCCATTTCCATAATCGCCAACCGCCTCAACGTAGTGTCCTTGTTCGAGATAGATAGTGGCGCGCGCTGTGAAGGCTTCCGCATTGTTGGGATCGGCAAGCAGCGCATGGTTGTAATCAGCCAGCGCTTCTTGAATATTGTTTAGTTCAGTGTGTACGCAGCCCCGTTCAACCAATAAGTCCGGGTTTCCTGGTTTGAGTTCAAGTGCCGCATCATAAGCGATCAGTGCCTCCGGCCATTGGCCAAGCGCGCTGTGCGATTGCGCCTTCCCGACATGTGCCCCCGCCAGGTCGGGATTCAGGCGAATCGCTTCGTCAAAATCTGCAACTGCCTCAGGAAGATGGCCAAGCGCCTGGTAGGAAATGCCTCGATTGTAATAGGTAACTGCGCTACCTGGTTGGCGCTTGATCGATTCCGCGTAATCTTTTACCGCCTCTTCAAAATGGCCGAGCTGCCTGTGAACATCTCCGCGGCTGGAATAGACTATCGCTCCATCCAGTTTTCTGCTGATGGCCTTGTTAAAATCCTTCAGTGCTTTCTCGAATTGTTCCTCTTCCTGATAAATGGCGCCGCGGTTGAAGTAGGCAGCCGCGTGGTTCGGGTCCAACATAAGGCAGGCGTCCAGATCGGCCAGCGCTTCGCCGTTACGCTGCCTGGCCCGATAAACCATGCCGCGCTCGAAGTGGGTGACGGCATCATTCGGGTTCAGCCGCACAGCTTCGTCCAGATCGGCCAATGCCGCAGCGGTCTGGCCCAGCGCCATGTACGTATTTCCTCGCTCCAGGTACGCAGACGCACGAGCAGGATCCAGCGCGATAGCCTGGCTGAAATCATCAAGCGCTTTACGCAGCTGGTTGTCCTTGCGATGAAGTCTCCCCTGCTCGAAATATGCTGGCGCAAATTGGGCGTCGAGCCGGATCGCCTCCTCATAATCGGCCAGTGCACTCGCCATGCGACCAAGCAGCGCGCTCATTCGCCCGCGATTGACAAAAGTGGCAGCATCCTCAGGATTGAGATGAATGGCCAAATCATAGCTGGTCCAGGCTTCCTCAACCTGTTCCAGACGCTCATATACCTCACCCATCGCCTGGTAAACTGACCTGTTTTCCGGCTCCATGTCTGCGAACGAGGTGAAGTCGGCCAGGGCCTCGTCGGGTCTATCCAGTTCGCGCAAAGTTCGGCCGCGTTCCAGATAGACGGGCGATAACTGTGGATCGAGAGAAAGCGCTTTATCATAATCGGAAAGCGCGTCCTCAAATTGGCCGAGTGCGTACCAACAGTCGCCGCGGCCGGCATACAGCAGGGCGTCTTCCGCACCCAGCTCGATCGCCGTGCTGTAATCTCCCGCAGCTTGTGCATACTGCCCCAGGGCTCTATGAACATCTCCGCGGCAGATGAAGACGGCCGTGCTTGCAGCGTCCCGCCTGACCACCTCGTCGTAATCGGCCAGGGCCTGCTCATAGTTACGGAGCGCCTGATTGGCGGAAGCACGCCATAGAAACAGATCCGTATTATCAGGATTCAGTTCAGCGGATCTGTCATAATCATCGAGTGCTTCCGGCAATTGACCGAGGTCGTGGTAAGTTCTGCCACGATAATAGTAAGCTGCGGCATCATTGCTGTTAAGGCGCAGCACTTCTTCGAAATCGTCCACGGCCTCATCAAAACGGCCGAGATTGCGATAGATATGCGCGCGGGCCCGGTAGGCGTCTGCATTGGCCGGATCAAGCCGCACCACTTTGAAGTAATCGGCAAGCGCATTCTCCGTCTGTCCAAGATCTTCATATACCTTGCCACGACCGTAGTAAGCCACGGCACTGCGCGGATTGATGTCTACCGCGCTCATGTAATCAGCCAGAGCCTCTTCATAGCGGCCAAGTTGGCGATAAACAGAGCCCTGCCTGAAGTAGACGGCAGCGTTGTCCGGGTAGTGGTCAATCGCCTGTCCATAATCCGACAGTGCTTCCTCAAGACGGCCGAGTGCCTGATATACATCTCCTCTGCCGATATAAGACGCTGTACCCGCCGGGTTTAATGAAATGGCCCTGTCAAAGTCTGCCAGCGCTTCTTCATACCGTCCCTGTCCCTGGAAGACAGTACCGCGGCTGTGATATGCTGCCGCGTTCTGCGCATCGAGTTCGAGGCTGGCGTCAAAATCAGCAAGCGCTTCTTCAGCGAGATGCCTGGTCTGGTAGATCGTACCGCGATGATAATATGCGGCGGCATCCAGCGGATTCAGGCGAATCGCTTCATCGTAATCATTCTGCGCCGCGTTGATCTGTGACAGCGCTTTGTGCACGCCGCCGCGCTCGCTGTAAGCCTCAGCATAAGCAGCATTCAATGCTATCGCGTGATTGAAATCTGCCAGCGCTGCTTGTTGTTCATCCTGCGATCGCCGCAGTTTTCCGCGCTCAAAATAAGCCTCAGCGAGCGCAGGATCGAGGCGGATCGCCTCTTCAAAGTCCGCCACGGCCCGATCAGAATTGTCGAGGGCCACAAACAACATGCCGCGGCTGACAAAATTGTGAGCGTCCTGCGGCTCAATACGTATCGCTTCGTTATAGGCGGCCAACGCTTCCTCGTGCTTCTGCTGAGCCAGATAGATCGCGCCGATTTCTCGCTGCGCGGCGCCATTGTCAGGTTCACGCTTGACAACGCGCCTCAGGTCGACCAGCGCCTCCTCCAACAGCCCCTGTCCTCGATAAGCCAGCCCACGTTCGAACGTAAGTTGTGTCTGGCCAGGATCCAATTCAAGCGCGGCGTCAAAGTCCACCACCGCGTCTGCATAACGGCCGAGGGCATAGCTGCACCGGCCGCGCCTGGCGTAAAGCGCAGCATCCTGACCGCCGAGATCAAACGCCCGGTCATAGTCGGCGATAGCTTCTTCATGCTGCTCGAGAGTTTGATGCAGGCGGCCGCGACGTGCATAGACCGCCGCATCCTGGATGCCCAATCTGATCGCCCCGTCATAATCATCGAGAGCCAGCGCGTACTCCCCAAGCGCCTCATAGCATTCCCCGCGGTTCAGCAGCGCCTGCGCCAGGGCCGGGTTCAGGCGCACAGCCTGATTATAATCGCCGATGGCCTCGTCATAATGCTTGTGCTGCTGATAAATGCTGCCCCGGCGGTAAAACGAGCGCGCATCCTGCGAATTTAGCTGCACAGCCGCGCTGTAATGAGTCAGCGCTTCTGCGGGCAGATTCAGCGCCTCATATGTGGAGGCGAGACGAGCATGGGCCTGGGCGTCCGACGGCTTGCGATCCACAACAACTTCGTAGTCCTTTCTCGCCTGTTCAAATTCTTCGCGGTCCAGGTTAGCATTGGCGCGTCCCCGGTAGAAACGCACCTCGTCCGGATTCAGGCGGATGGCTTCGTCATAATCCGCTATGGCTTCCGGTATACGGTCAAGCGCATGGTATAGATCGCCGCGATCGCAAAAGATCGCCGCATCAAGCGGTTCGACACGGAGCGCTTCATCAAAATCTTCCAGGGCTTCTTCTAAGCGGCCGAGGCGGACCTTCAGCCTGCCGCGCTGCGCCAGTACGTCGGGCTGCTGCGGGTTGAGATGCAGGGCCTTATCGTAATCCGCCAGGGCCTGGGAATAGTTCTGCTTCGCTGCCTGAACCAGGCCACGCCCTGCAAATGCGCGGACGCTCTCGGGATCGAGGCGTATGGCCTCATCATAGTCGGACAGAGAATTTTCGAACTCGCCAAGCTGGTACTGAATGGCCGCGCGATCAAGATAGGCCCGCGACTCATCAGGCAGCAGGCGAACGATCTCATCACTGTCAGCCAATGCCTCTTCAAACCGGCCTTGTGCTGCGAGTATGGCGAATCGACTTCTGAAGGCCGCCACGTAATCAGCATCATGCGCAACCGCCTCATTGTAGTCGGCCAACGCCTTGTCCGGCTCACCAAGGGTGATATATGAGTTCCCGCGAATCGTAAAAGCGGCGGCATTCTCTGGATCCAGATCCAGAATGAGATCGCTCAATTCCCGTGCCCTTTTCTGGTCTCCGGCGCCCAGATTCTCATCCACCAGCTCGAACAAATCGGGAACAACGCCTTCGATAATTTGATCCTTCCCAAGAAGGCTTTGCGAACGGAAGTAACGGTGGTTGGCCAGGAAGAACTGCGTCAGTCGCTCCACTGTTTCCTGCCGGCTTCCGGGATTTTCGGCCGCTGTAATCACGTCATTGAAAAAAAGCCGGTTGCCGCAGATAACAACATATTTATCCAGCTTCTCCTCTAATACAGCTCGCAAACGCCCTGCGTCATCAGCAGCCGGATCGGCCCCTTTCTGGGCTTTAGCAAATGCAACAACCGGGCCGGCAAAAGGCGTCACGCCTGCCTTCTGGAACACTGCCAGGGAAAGCAAAAGCGGCTCAATATCGGCATCCCTTTGCAGCAGGCTCTGGCGAATCCCGGCCCACAACTCCCGGACATCAGCATTCTGGAATTGCCCGGCCGCCTGCCCGTCAATCTCGTCCAGGCCCTCTTCTGCAACTTGCAGGTACGTCAACAGCGTGCGCTCTGGCGTGCCGTCGTTCGCTGCAATAAGTTTTTCAGAGACGTCATAGTCGGTATGTATACCCGTCGCCCCGACCGCACCGGCGATGAGACGCGCCGTTTCATCTTCAGTCAGGCCACGCACTGCTTGCTCGCTAAAACCTTGCGCGTCAAGCCACTCCTTAACTATCGCGGTAACCTGCTGCGAACGGGCTGTGGCGACCACATAAAGCGCCCCCGCCTCGTCAAGCGCCTGTAGAGCGATTTCCAGATTGCTCAGTCTGTCCGCATCGCCATACTGGGCCGGCAGATCATCCAGAAATAGCAGCAAGGGCTTTGCCGGGTCGACCTGCCGGCTCAATTCTCGCCTGAGAAAATGGGGGTCAGATATACGGGCCTCAGGGCTTAGTTCGACAACGCGATCTTCCGCGACCATTCCGCTCTTGACGGCACGATATATCAGCTCCAGCGCCTCTCGCGTTTTGCCAATGTGGGCCGGGCCGCTAATGAGTAAGCGCTGGTGGCTGGTGAAATCATCGGGGTCAGTAATACCACGATTGATCCACATAACTCGATCGCCAAAACCACGGCGGTGGCGAATATTATCAGGCGTGAGAAGCGTCAGGAAGCTGTTCATCATAGCACCTACTAGATAAAGGAAGTTCGGTTTTGCGTACTACTTGTGAGAATTTTACATCTGCGTGAACTGGCTTGCAGTAAACTGTCCGTTGATTTACTGCAAATCATCCAGCAGATTTGTTATGTAAATATGATACCTGGAAACAGGTTTTTTGCCAATCTGGTACGAGAAAGTGCTGCTTAACGCTCGCTGATCAGCACGATATGCAGTTCGCGTGGGCCATGCATGCCCATGACCAATTCCATGGCGATATCGGCCGTTCGGCTGGGACCGGAGATGACCACAATGTTGCTGGATCGCCGCACCCGGTCGAGCCCCCCTTCTCTTTGCCGCGCCCACCAATGCTCCAGATCGGGCAGGATTTGTCTGCAATCGACCACGGCGACATGGACCTGAGGCAGCAGCGACGCCGCGCGATAACGGCCGTTTCCGCTTCTCAATACCAGACTCCCCGTCGCCGCCAGCGCTGCGTCAACACCCGTCACACCCAGCCGGACGGAGGCGTCCTGCCCGACGCACGTGATGCCGGCACCTCTCAGCGACTCTTCCAGACCGGGCAGAGGAATCTGTTCCGGCTCCCAACAAGAAATCAGCGTTTCCTCACCGATCAGGCGCAGAACAACATCCACGGCCTCTTCGCGGGAAGCAGCCTGATGAACAAGACAAGCCGCTTTCTGCGCCTCGAACACAAATAAATCTTGCAGCGCATCCGCCTCGAGCTCGGGCAGTTGAACCATGGGCAGATACGCTACCGGTGGTTCAGCACCAGGGAACGGGGGCGTTCCCCGCTGCAAACGGCTCAATATCTCCCGCCGGCTAGTCGTCATTGCCGTCTCCTGTTTTACCTTTGCCTTCTTCCCACAGCTGCCGGAAGGATTTCCCTGCAAACTCAGGCGTCGCCCGGTAATCGGTCCAACCGGCTAACGGCCCTGGCGCTGAATTTATCGTTATCTTGTTAGTCAGGAGACTGGCGACCCGGCCGCCCATACCAAAAAGACCTGGTGAGGTATTGCCGATTTCCCAGGCCTTCATGCCCATATCCCATACGCGGCTGGTGTGGCCCTCACGGACGAGGTCATAACGCAGATCTAAAAGCATACGCGGGATGTCAATGATGACCGGGCAGACTTCTTTGCACATGCCGCACAGGCTGCTGGCATAGGGAAGGGGCGTGGCGTTTTCCAATCCAACGAATAAGGGCGTAATGACGGCGCCGATCGGTCCGGGATAAACCCAGCCATAGGCATGCCCACCGGTCTGTTTGTAAACCGGGCAGCCGTTGAGGCAGGCGCCGCAGCGAATACAGGCCAATGCCTCGCAATAATCACCACTATAAATCCGCGAACGGCCGTTATCAATTAAGATCACATACACTTTTTCCGGCCCATCATCTTCATCTTCGCGCCGCGGCCCGTTGACCATATGCGTGTAGACCGTCATCGTCTGGCCTGTTGCACTGCGCGGCAGCACCTGCGTCAGCGTGGCATAATCTTCTACCGTTGGGATTACTTTTTCAATGCCCACCAGGGCCACATGAATCCGCGGCATGCTGGTTACCAGGCGGATATTGCCTTCGTTGGAAACAAAACAGATGGTGCCTGTTTCGGCGATGATAAAATTCGCTCCCGAGATGCCCATATCGGCCGTCAGGAAAGGCTGCCGCAGATATTCTCGCGCGAACAGCGCCATCTTTTCGGTATCATCGGTAGGCGGCATGCCCACCTTCTCCACGAGCAGATTGCGGATACTTTCCTTCGATTTGTGCACAATAGGCACCACAATGTGACTGGGGGTTTCACCACCAAGCTGCACAATGAATTCCCCCAGGTCCGTCTCCAGGACGTCAATAGAAGCGGCCTCCAGCTCATGGTTCAGGCCGATTTCCTCCGTCACCATGCTCTTGCTTTTCACGGCCGTCTGTACACCGTGTCGCTGCGCGATCTCCAGCACCAGGCGGTTGGCCTCAGCCGCGTCAACAGCCCAGAGCACCTCGATACCGTTGTCACTCATGGCCGCTTCGGCCTGCTCCAGCAGCGCGGGGAGGCGGTTCAATGCATCCCGCTTGATGGCCGCTGCCTGCTGCCGCATCGCCTGACCGTGCGCTTCGCCCCCGGCATACATGGCAGCCTGCCGCTTGGTAAAGCCGCTGTCCGTCCCGAAGACGACGGCCGAATGCTGTTCTGCGTCATTGATGGCCACCCGGGCCGCCGGGATAAAATCGTTACACAGAATTTCCATGTCGTTTGTCTTTTCTGATGCCCTCAGCCAGCACGTCGGCGATATGCTTCACGCGTTTATCTTTGCCCTGCTTCTGCAGGCCACCGTTCATATGTGTAAGGCAGCTCACATCCCCGGTCAGGATCATATCGGCCTTGCTGCGCGCGATATGATCCAGTTTATCTTGCAGCATCGCCCCGCTGACATCGGCCATCTTTACACTGAACAGGCCGCCAAACCCACAGCAGGTTTCACTGTTGTCCCAATCGACGATGGTCGCGTTGTCCAGATTCCCTACCAGCGTCCGCGCCGCCTCTTTCAGACCCAGCAGGCGCAAACCGTGGCAGGAATCATGAAAGGCAAAACTCTGAGGCTGCGGCAAACGGCCGTGAAGATCGCTCACGCCCAGTCCATCCACAATAAACTCGCTGAACTCCCAGGTAATGCCGGCCACGCGCCTGGCCTCATCTCGCCACTCGGGGTCGTTTTCAAATAAAGCTGGATATTCGTGCCGCACCATTGCCGCGCAGGAACCGGACGGGGTCACGATGACTTCGGCGCCCCGAAAAGCGCGCAGGAACTGCTCCGCCACCTGCTTTGCCTCGTCCCGGTAGCCTCCGTTATAAGCCGGCTGCCCGCAGCAGGTCTGGGCCATCGGAAAGTCAACTTCAACTCCCAGGTGGCGCAGTACCTGCACCACGGACATGCCCGTCTGCGGGTAGAGCATGTCTACCATGCAGGTTACGAAAAGGGAAACGCGTTTTCCCTTCGGAGATTCACGATCTACCATTTGGCATAATCATCACTGTGTTTGCGATACTCTATCATCGGCTCGCCCATCAACTTGTGCTCCAGAATAATATCACAGACCTCTTCCAGCGCAGATACCCAGGCGTAAGCCTCTTCCAACGTCTGGCCGGTTGAGAAACAACCGTGCCCGCGCTGCATGACGATCTTGTACCCTCGTAAAGCCTCCGAGATTTTGGTCGCCATTTCCTGCGAGCCGGAAGCCATCTCCACCGAAACCACCGGTATCTTGCGCAGCAGGTAAGACCCCTCATTGTCGATTGGAATGATCTCATCACGGCTCAAACTGAGCGCGATGGCCGTTCGCGGGTGCGAGTGAACAATAGCCAGCGCAGATGTTTGCTCATAGATGGCACGGTGAACGATCAATTCCGTGCTCGCGCGAACAATGCCGCTGTCCTTGCCCTTAAAGCTGGTCTCTACAAAGTCGGTTCGCTTGAGCCGGCCGAACTGCGCGCCGCGTCTCTTAATAATGATCTTGTCGCCGACGCGTACGCTCATATTGCCGCCATGTGAACTCGTCAGACCGGTCACGAAAATATCACGGCCGATCGTGCGGAATTCTTCGTAAAGTCGTTCATCAATCATGGGCCACCTCA
>JBJYWZ010000646.1:0-2856 GCA_046259725.1 Promineifilaceae bacterium (SeqCode)
AAAAAGCGAGTAATGAGATGAGCAATGAGCGAAGATTATTGGATTTTAATTGGATAGCCAGCGAGTTGGAACGGGCGGGAATCTATGAGCTGTTGAAACAATACGATGATCCTCCTGAGGAACTGCCGAAAGACGGTGTTGAGATAGTGCAAGATGCGCTGCGGCTGTCGGCGCAGGTGCTGGAGATCGACCAGCAGCAGCTCCCGGGACAACTCCTAGGCCGTATTGTTTATTGGGACAGCGATGCGTGGGGCAACCTTCCAGATCAAATCCTGGCCTGGGATGAGTATCCCTGGCTGCAGCCCTTGCAGCCTTCACTCACACCCGCCGGCGGCGCGCTGCAGTTGACAATCAAGGCGCATCAGGAATATATCGTCGATGCCCTGGTTACAGCCGATCAGGCACAAGTTATCACCGCTGGAAGTGGCGATCCGGTGATCAGAATATGGAATCTGACAGATGGCCGATTGCTGCAAGAACTATCGGCATCGGAGGCGGGTGTCACAGCCCTCGTTATGCTTTCGGATGGCGCGTCGCTGCTGGCAGGAGACAGTGCCGGCGCACTCCGCAGGTGGGACGCTGTTTCGGGCAAAATCGCCTTCGAAAACACGCAGAACACAGACCCTATCATTCGAATGGCAGTGGACGTGGATGAAAGCGTGCTCTGCGCCTCTACTGAAAAAGGCCAGTTGTTGATCCTCGATCTAAGAAGCGGCGCGATGCTGCACCAGATCGCTGGGCACAAAACGGCTGTTCGCTATCTATACATACTTAATGGGACCGGCCAGGTGGTGACCCTGGGTGATGACCGGCATGTAAAAGTATGGTCAATTGAATCAGGCGATATGGTGCATGACTGGTATGCTCTCGAAGAAAGGCCGACAGCCGTTTTGCTATCATCCGATAAAAAGACGCTTGTCGCCGGTGATCTAGAAGGGACGCTCATTTCATGGGATCTTGGCGCCGGTGAGCAGAAGACTGAATTCAAGGGGCATGGGGCAAAGATTAACCAGATGCTCTGGCTCAATGAAGAAACGCAATTCATTACGGCATCCGCGGATAAATTGGTGTCGGTCTGGGATCTAGACAATACAGAACCGGTAAAATCGCTTTCCGGTCACACATCTGAGGTGTGGAGTATTGCCCTGAGCACTGACCAAATAAGGCTCGCCTCCGGTGCGAAAGAGGATCAGGTATTTGTCTGGAACATCAACGAAGAGGAGGCGGTCTTTGCGCTGTCAGGCCATAATCGCGGCGCAGGACCGCTGCAGTTCCTCAACGGCGATCAGATGCTGCTGACTGCCGATTTTGACGGACTGTTTCGCGTCTGGTCAATGGAATCAGGTGAACTCCTTCGCATGCTGCGCGGGCATGAACGGACAGTGATGACACTATACGGCGATGATGACGGTGACGAGTTGATTAGCGCGGCCATGGACGGGACAATACGCCTCTGGCGTATTTCACAATCCATCGAAACTATGGCGGTTCATGACAGCGATCCGCGCTTCATGCAGCCACTTCCTGAAGAGGGTCTGCTGGCTACCGCTGCGCTGACTGAACCCATTATTGTCTGGAATTCAGAGGATGGATCGCTGCGCCACCGGTTGTACGGGCATACGGAAAACTTGACCCTTTTAAAATCCGGAACGGGGAACCGGCCGTTGATAAGCGCCTCGTTGGACGGGACAGCAAAAGCCTGGGAGCCCACTTCAGGAGACCTGCAGCTGGATATGGCCGAACACAAAGCAGGTATCCGTGACCTGACGATAACGGCCGATGGAGAGTTAATTACGGCCGCATCCGATACACTTATTCATATCTGGAATCTGGAAGATGGCAATCTCCTTGACACTTTGAAGGGCCACGAGGGAGGCCTTTTGGAAGTAATTCTAGTTGGAGATGGGAAACAGCTTCTCTCCTTTGCGAATGATGGTCGATTGAAGCTTTGGGATCTGGGTGAACGTTCCCTGATTGCTGACCTCGAACCAACGATTCGCTCTAGCAGTGGGTTTCAGCTGGATGAGGCTAAGAGCGTTGTCGCAGGGATAAACACAGCAGGGCAGCCACAGTTGTGGTATTTAGAATCGCCTGGTGAGGGGAATGCCCTGGAAGGGCATTCAGGGGCTGTCTCCAAATTTCAGTTAAGCGAGGATGGGACCACACTGGTCTCCGCGGCTGGGGCAAACGATATTATTGTTTGGGATGTCGCCCAGGCTCAACCTCTTCATAAGCTGTCCGGGCATGAGGCGAGTATAGATGCACTGCTGCTCAATACGATGATGGGTCGAGTTGTTACAGCCGCACATGACGGCTCGATCAAACTATGGGACAGCGGCAGTGGCAAGCTCGTGGCAGATCTTGTGGGACATACAAGCTGGATCACCCATCTACTACCGGCAGATGGAAAAGACCGGGTTTTATCCGCCGAAGGGGCCGGGATCGTCAAGCTGTGGGAGGTTTCGGGAGGAAAGGAACTTGCATCGTTTGTGGGACATAACGGCAACATCAGCCGCATCATTCCCCGACCGGACATTAATGTGCTGGTAACAGTCGGCAGCGACAAATCGGTTCGTGTGTGGATTCTGGACAGCGGCGAAGAAGTGGCGCAATTTCAGCTTGAACAAAGGCCAGTGCATATCGTGTTCAGCGGTGTGGAGAACGACGTTGCGGTGAGCGATGCCGGCGGGGCAGTACACTTCTTACGTATGCGAGATGTGGCGGCTTAATCCCCAAAAGAAGGTGGCAATTCACACGATTCAAAATACAAAACGGCCGTCCCCTCATCAGGAACGGCCGTCACTATGGGCCTGCTAGGATTCGAACCTAGAACCCAGCGGTTATGAGCCGCTTGCT
>JBJYWZ010000647.1:0-8062 GCA_046259725.1 Promineifilaceae bacterium (SeqCode)
GCGCCGCGGCCAGTTCGATGGCCAGCGGGATGCCGTCCAGCCGGCGTACGATCTGGGCCACGGCCGTCGCGTTGCCATCTGTAAGCCTGAACCCCCGCTGCGCCGCCGCTGCGCGATCCACGAAGAGCTGTACCGCATCCGATTGACCGGTCTCATCGGCCGTTTGACTATCAGCGGCAGGCAAACTCAGCGTCGGCAAATGGTAGGTCGTTTCGCCGTAAACGCCCAACCCCTCGCGGCTGCTGGCCAGGATCGTCAGGCGCGGGCAGGCGGCGATCAGGTCCGCGGCCAGCCGCGCGCACGCCTCAACCAGATGTTCGCAGTTGTCGAGCACGAGCAGCAGCTCCTTCTCGCGTAAGTAATCAAATAACATGCCCCTCGTCTGCTCCATGCTCTGTCCGTGGAGGCCGAAAACGCCTGCCACCGCCGTGGTCACCTGCTCCGGATCTGTCACCGGCGCCAACTCCACAAGCCAGACGCCGTGCTCGTACCGTGGCTGAACGAGAGCCGCCGCCTCCAGCGAGAGGCGCGTCTTGCCCGTACCCCCCGGACCGGTCAATGTCAGCAGGTGTGTCTCTCCAAGCGATTTCTCGATATCCGCCAGCTCGCGCTCGCGGCCGATGAAGCTGGTCGGCCGCTGCGGCAGGTTGCCCCTGGTCGTCTCAGCAGCGCGCAGGCTTGGGAACTCTTGCGGCAGGTCGGGGACCTGCATCTGGTAGACGCGCGTCAGGCGCGACAATCCTTTGAGCTGCTGCTCGCCCAGATCCAGCAGCGTGATCTCTTCCGGCAGGCTGCCCTCGACAAGGCGTGCTGACGTGCCGGAGACCAGCACCTGGCCCCCATGAGCGATAGCCATCAGGCGCGCGGCGCGGTTGACGGCCGTGCCGTAATAGTCCCCGTCGCGCAGTTCCGCTTCGCCGGAATGAAGGCCCATACGTACGCGAATTGTGTCCGGGGCAATAGAAGGCCATGCGGCGTCGCGCAGCGCGCGCTGCCCATCCAATGCCGCCGAAAGCGCCGCCGAAGGGGAGACAAAGACGGCATGGATGCCGTCGCCCGTTGTCTTGACGACGACCCCGCCGTGCCGCTCAACGGCCGTGCGCAGAATTTCATCATGCGCCGCCAGAGCCGGCCGCATGGCCGCGCCATACTGATCCCAGAGGCGCGTGCTGTCCTCAATATCCGAAAACAGAAAGGTAACGGCGCCGCTGGGCCAATACTCGTTACTCATGGTCTCCTATCACTCGATCCTTGCTCAGAAAGCCAGCCCTTTGATCCATGACTTTTTTGCTAAGTCCTCAAGGTTAATCCAGGTTTCCTCGCAACGGGTCAAACCAACAGCAATGAGCAATCGCTTTGCAGACCGAAGGCCTCTACCAGGATACCAAAAACCAGGCTGGAAGCGCATCATGGTTAACAACTGTGTGGTCGTATTATACTGCGTTTGCGGTTCAGGTCATCAGCGCCAAAAAATCCTTCCCTTTCGTCGCGCTGCCCGGCGTCCGGCCGGCGAGGCTGTCGCAATATTGCTCCTGGCCGTGAGAACAGCGTCCGTAACCCGTGAAATATCTGATAATCTCATGGCAGCTCACGCCCAGGGTCATTGACAGAGCTGTGAACACTCCTTTATAGTTTCCATAAAGTTTTATAGCAAACATTGATTGGTAAGCCAGATTGCACTATCGCTAACAACAAGATGTACCCGGCAGCCGGGATAGGCTGTTGACCTACGCCTGCAAGTTGCCTGGATGGTGCCTGTGTGGGCACCGACAATTTTATATAAAACCCCGGGAGCAGGAGGAAAAAAGCAGACATGAGGTGGAAGTCTCCGGAGAAAAAATGGTTTGCCAGCGCGCTTGCACCCTGGAAACGCTGGCTGTTTGCTGGCGGCGTCCTGGCCGCGCTGCTGGTCCTTACGGTGTGGTTCCCTGCTGCCGGACAGTACAGGCAGCCCAACGCAGCTGCCTGTGAGCGGGAACACATCATCCAGCGTGGGGAAACATTGTACAGCATCGCACGCCGCTACAATGTCGCGATGGACGAGATTATCACCCTCAACGGCATTACAAACCCCAATCGCATTTATGCCGGGACGCGGCTCTGCCTGCCGCCGCTTGAAGTTGTCGAGACCCCTCTCGAGCGCTCTGTCGAAGAGCCGTCCGAAGTGGCTGAGAGCATTGATTCCCAGGCAGCGGCCGCCGAAGAGCCGCGCTATGCTTATCACCCCAGCCCGGTCGTGCTCTGGAATGAAGCCATGCTGGCCGCTGTTCGCAGCGGCCCGCCGCGCCCGACAGTAATTTCCCGCAGTCTATACATGGTGCATCAGGCTATCTACGATGCCTGGGCCGCTTACGATGAAGTGGCGCAGCCGTTTTACCTGGATTCCAGTCTGCGCCGCCCCCTGGAGGAGCATACCGAGGCCAACAAGGCGGCGGCCGTTTCGCAAGCCGCTTACCAGATGCTGATTGCCCTCTTCCCGGATTATGAGACCAACAGCCATGCGTTCAGTTCGCTCCTGGCCATGCAGGGCTATCCCGCGCTTGACTCGGCGGGCGACGGCCAGACGGCGCACAGCATCGGTTACCAGGCGGCGATGGCCGTGCTCAACGGCCGTGCGCAGGACGGCTCCAACGCCGCCAATAACTACGCCGACATCGTCACCGATCTCTACCCCGAGCTTTACCAGCCGCTGAACAGCGCCGATCCGCTGGCCGATAATGCGCCGGGAAACGACGGCTACCATCCCAGCCGCTGGCAGCCGCTGCGCGTGCCCACGGGCGTCCTCACCGACGAATATGGCCAGCCGGCGGCCGATGCGCAGATTCCCGAATCCTTCGTCGACCAGGTTTTCCTGACACCACATTGGGGCGCCGTCACGCCCTTCGCTCTGACGAGAGGGTTCCAGTTCCGCCCGCCCGCGCCGCCGCAGTACGGGTCAGAGGAACCCTATATCGACGGTCTTGGCCAGACGATGACGAATGATGAAGCCTTTCGCCGGCAGGTAGGCGAGATCGCCGCCCTCAGCGCGGGACTCACGGATAAACAAAAAGTGATCGCCGAATATTGGGCCGACGGGCCCCGCTCGGAGACGCCGCCCGGCCACTGGAACGCCCTGGCGCACGGCGTCTCGGAACGTGACGCGTTGGGCATTGATGAGGATGCCAGACTCTATCTCGCGCTGAACGGCGCTGTCTTTGACGCCAGTATCGCCGCCTGGGATGCCAAGCGCACCTACGACTACGTACGGCCGATATCGGCCATCCAGGATCTATACGCCGGCCAGAACATCGAGGCCTGGGGCGGGCCGGACCGCGGCACGCAGTCCATCCCCGCCGCCGATTGGCGGCCGTACCAGCAGTCGACGTTTGTCACGCCGCCGTTCGCCGAATACGTCTCCGGCCACAGCACATTCAGCGCCGCCGCGGCGGAAGTGCTCACGCGCTTCACCGGTTCGAACAGCTTCTATGACGGCCGTACCATTCTTTACTACGAAGATTACAATCGCGATGGCATCCCGGACATGCTCGGCCAGCACCTGGTGCCGGTGGGCGGCAACAAATTCGAGGGCAGCCCGTCGGACGTGATCATCTTGCAGTGGCCGACTTTCCAGGATGCGGCCGATGAAGCGGGCCTTTCACGGCGCTACGGCGGCATCCACTTTCAAGACGCGGACCTCTACGGGCGCATTATGGGCAGACTCATTGGCGCGCAGGCCTACGAGATGGCCGAAAGCCATTGGAATCCTGAGCCGGCGCCGGAGTCATAAACCGGCAGCATCGCCGTCGCCTTCGACCTCTGTAATTTTACCCGCTGCCATTCAGCTCGCGCAGTCGAGGTCTAACAGCTCCACCGCTGTCCACGAACGGCCGTACTGCCTGCTGCAGGCAGCCCTATTGTGAAAAGATTGCAAGGATACCGTACAAACGGCCGTTCCTGAGTATAATGTATCACGAATACAAAATCGTATAATACGCTATTTGTCCGTGTCATATCTAAAGGGAGGTGGATCGTGGACGAGCAAAATAAAACAAACCCGAAAAACAATTCTTTCGCCGCTGAAGAGGAGGCCTCTTCTCCCGGACTGAGCCGGCGTGGATTTCTGCGGGTTGCCGGCGCCAGCGCTGTTGTCGCCGCAACCGGCGGCAGTGTGCTGGCTTCGCAAGCAAAGCAGCCTCTCCTCGGACCGGGGCAGGCGGCCGCCCAGGACGCAGCCCCAACGCCTGCACCCACGCCTGCGGCCGCGGCCACGCCCGCCTCGACGAGTGCGCCGGCGCAGCCGCTGCAGGAGACGTGGCTGGAGCCCTGGGTATGGCGTCCCTCCCTCTGGAACGGAGAACAGCTGCCGCTGCATGTCGTCGAGAATCAGAATCCCGGCCCGGCGCTCGGCCTGGGTAACATCGATGCCTCCCTGTTCAGCTACGGTGGCATCGCGCCGGGGCCGACGATCCGCATGCGCGGCGACGAGACGCTGTTCATCAAGCTGCGCAATTTTCTGCAAAAAGATTTCGGTACCACGTACGTGCGCGAATTCCCCGATCTCAAGCCGCTGACCGACGAAATGGCTGGTGCAGCCGTCGAGCAGGCCAACCGCCGTGACCAGCTTCGCCTCGATTTCTGCATCGGCGAGCACACCAACGGCATCCACTCCAACCATGTTAGCAACCTGCACACGCACGGCCTGCACGTGCGGCCCGGCAGAAACCCCGACGGCACCCAATCAGACAACATTATTCTACGTGTGATGAGTCACGCCGACTGGCACGCGCGCCAGGAATCGGAAAATCTTGACTGCCATTTCCTGCTGGACCGCGAGCAGGTCGGCGAAGCAAACTACAAGTTCAAGCTGGGCGACGTGATGGGCGATCCGGACGCGCCGCACCCGCCGGGCACGCACTGGTACCATCCCCACTCGCATGGCGCGACGCACAACCAGGTCTCCAGCGGCATGGCCGGCTTTCTGATCGTCGAAGGAGATGTCGATGATGCCATTAACGAGGTCATGACTGGAGAGACCGATCCCGATCCACAGATCAAGACCGGCGACTGGGATTACCGCGAACGGCTGGTGCTCATGCAGCGCGTGTCCGTCAACCCCTCGACAGATAAAGATGCGCCTCCCGGAGAATCAGATCTGAAGACGCCGGATTCGCCCAACATCCCTACGGTCAACGGCAGCAACCAGCCCACAACCATCATCATGCGGCCTGGCGCGGTAGAGCGCTGGCGCGTTTTGAACGGCAGCGTGGACGGCCGTGGCTATAAGCGCTTCATGGTCCTGGAAGGCGAGTTCGCCACCGACAACGATCTCCTCAGACGGCGCGATCCAACAAGCGGCGAGCTGCTCCCGGTCACGCCGGGGGAAATCGCCGCCGCCAAGCAGCGGCTGTACCAGCTGTCCATGGACGGCGTGACGCTCGTGTCGCCCGACGGCCGTTACGTCATCAAGGACCTTGCGGAACAGAACCCGGATGCCGAACAGTTGTCGCCGGCGGACGAAGAGACGGCCGAAGCCGCCCTGGCTGCCCTGCAGGCCTGCTTCGTGGATAGTCAAAGCGTTCTGGACTGCTACGTGCGCCCCAACGAAGTCTACATGGCGCCGGGTAACCGCACGGACCTCTTTTTCCAGGCGCCGCGCGATGGGGGCGGCAAGATCTTTACGATTCTGGCCAAAGCCGTCGTCGTGCACGGCGACAACTACCAGGCCGGCCTGCAAAGCGGCAAACTGCCTCCTCCTCCCGGAGACATCGTCGTGGCCTATGTGCACGTGCCTGATGACGACCCGGCCCCGCCTTTTGACGTGCTCAGCCTGATGGACGTGCTGCCGGATGCGCCGCCTTACCTGCTGCCAATCACCGAAGAAGAACTGCGCGTCTCGGACGACGAGGTTGCTGCGCGTGAGGACGTAAGCGCGGGCGACCTGCGCACGCGCACGCTTTCCTATTCCGGCTGGGGCGCGGCCGATTTCCCGCTCACCTATGCCAATCCTGCCTTTGTGGAAGCCCATCCCGAGCTGCTGCATCTGACTTACGCGCCGTACGACGGCCCCGGCGATGTCCACTACCTGCTGGCGCCGCAGACGCGCACGATGGCCATCAACGCCCGCTTTGACCTCAGCTCCGGCGAAGCGCCCCCGCCGCCGCGCAAGTTCGATCCCACGGACCCCGATATGGCGCAGATGCTCGTCGATACGGCCGAAGAGTGGGCTGTCTACAACAATTCGATCGCCCTCTGGGGCGATACGGCAAACACGCCGCCCGGCGTGCAGACCAAGGCCAACAAGGCCGGTTATCCCATGACGCGCGCGGAGGGCCAGGCGCTGAACGCCGAAAATCCCGATTTCCAGATCGTGACCAAGGCCATCGACCATCCCTTCCACATCCACATCAACCCCTTCTACCTGCTGCGCATTGAGGTTCCCGACGAAAACGGCAATTTGGTCAATATTTTGCCCGAGCCGCGCTGGGGGGATGTGATATGGCTGCCGCGCGGCGGCGGGCGCGTACTCTTCCGCTCCCGCTTTGCCGATTTTGTCGGCCAGTATGTGCACCACTGCCATATCTTACTGCACGAGGACAACGGCATGATGCACGTGGTGCAGACGACGCAGTATGCGGATGATAGCAACTACGTGCCCAAGAGCGAAGTGCCCGCGATCGGCGCCACGGAGGAGGAGGTGAACGCGGTCTACCCGCGGCCGTCGCTGGCCCTGTCCTATTTGCAGAGCATCAGCTTCGTGGATCCCAATCCCGAGACAGGACAGACATTTCCGGGCTTTGATATTGTGGTGCCTGAGTATGATTATGGTGGTTGAGTTGAAGCGATAGCGATATCGTCGCTGTCTCCGGCCGTAATCGCTGTCGCTTATGGCTTACGACTCCGCCGCTTCGCAAAGCGGTTCAACGCTGTAAAGTTCGCGCTGTTCGCAGGTCAGATCCGGTACATAGCGATTGTTCTCCGTCCAGGAGAGTAATTCATCCAGAGTTGAATCGATTCGCCACATCTCCAGCGTCCCATCCCGGTAGCCGGCCAATGCCTGGTTCCCGTCTTCGGTAAAGACGAACTTCATGATCCACCCATTCCCATAGCGGCGCAGCACGTCCCCCGTCTCGATATCCCACAGTGTCGTGTCATCAGCGCTGCTGCCTATCAGCAGCTTTTCATCAGGCGAAAACTGCACCTGGCCCAGGGAGCCGGCGTGATCGGTGAAATGGCGAATGGCTTTGCCCGTCGGCACATCCCAGAGGATGGCCTGCGTATCAAAACTGCCCGTGACGGCTTTTGTCCCGTCTCTGTTAAAGGTGATGCCCGGCGAGCCGGTGCCGTGCCCTTCAAATTGTTTGATCAGTTCCCCGGTTTCAGCATCCCATTGAATGATCGGCCCCTTCGAATAAGGGGCCAGGATGGTACGCCCGTCGGGACTGATTGCCACATCCCAAAATGATTCCCCACCGGAATTAACGTCGACAAAGAGATCCTCAAAGCGGCGGATCTCCTGACCGCTTTCCACGTCCCAAAGAATTACGATCGGCCCGTTGCCGGAAGAGACCGCCCGTTTGCCGTCAGAGCTGAATTCAACGTCAAAGACAACGTAGGGCTGTCCTTCTAAACGACGGATCTCCTCGCCCGTGTCGACATCCCAGAGGATGATATGGCCCGGCTCAACTTTTTGGGCAAAGCGATAACCCGAACCGATCAGGGCTGTCCGGCCGTCCGGAGAGAAAGCCACGGACATGACCGGCTGGTCAACGCTCAGCTCATGAATGATTTCACCTGTTTCTACGTCGAACAGGGTGACTTTGCCATCCGTCGACCCTCTCAGGGCGCTGCGCCCATCGGGACTCAGGTCCGCTTCAAAGGTCAGGCTGCTTGGTCCGGTAATATGGCGGGTAACATTTCCGCGATCGAGATCCCACAGACGCAGCGTGTGATCCAGAGATGCGGACACGGCCGTCTGGCCATCCTCGCTGATATCAATCTCGTAAACGTCGGCCGTGTGCCCGCTAAACGTGTTCAGGATTCTGCCCGTTCGCAAATCCACGTTGCTGATCACGCTCGTTGTGCC
>JBJYWZ010000648.1:0-2366 GCA_046259725.1 Promineifilaceae bacterium (SeqCode)
GCGCCGGTTTCCCGTATCATATATCCTGCATGAAAAGGGTCCATTGCAGGCAGGATAAATGAAGGAAGATCTCCCGGGTGCAGACGATACTGCCCGTTCGCCACTTTCTATTGCGGTTGACCGGCCGCTGCTGTATACCAAGCTGCACATACCGGGCACCACGCCCTCGCTGCTGAGCCGCCCGCGCCTTAACGAGCGGCTGCACCTGCGGCCGGATGGGACCCTCACCCTTCTTTCAGCTCCGGCCGGTTTTGGCAAGTCGACGCTGGTCATCGACTGGGTTCGCCGGCAGAAGGAGCCCGTGGCCTGGTTGACGCTGGACGAGCAAGACAATGATCCCATTCTGTTCTGGCGCTATCTCATCGCCGCCTTACAGGTCGTGGACGGCCGGCTGGGCCAACAGGCGGCGGCCATCCTGTCGGCTTACGACAGGATTTCGCTGGAAACGGCCGTCACGCTGCTCATTAACGACATCAGTAATGTCATCCCCGCGGATGGCATCCTGACCCTGGTGCTGGACGATTTCCATTGGATACATACGGCCTCGATTTTTCAAAGCTTCAACTACCTGCTCCAACACCAGCCGCCGCAGCTGCACCTGATCCTGCTGACGCGCGCCGACCCGCCGCTGTCGCTGGCGCGCCTGCGTGTCACGGGGCGGCTGGAAGAACTGCGGGCAGCGGACCTGCGCCTGACACAACCAGAAATGGCCGCATTTTTCACAGAGACGACTGCGTTGAATCTCTCAGAAGATAATTTGCTTCTGCTGGCGGAACAGACTGAAGGATGGGCGGCCGGCCTGCAGTTGGCGGCTCTCTACCTGCGCCGTCAGGAAGATGTGACGCATCTTGTACAGACTTTTGCAGGGATCAAACAGCATGTTTTTGCCTACCTGATGGAAGAAGTTCTGCGGCACCAGACGGAAGAAGTCCGCCAATTCTTGCAGCAAACGGCCGTGCTGCGCCAATTCTGCGGTCCATTATGCGCGGCGGTTACCGGCCAGGCCGATGCTGGCAGCCTCCTGCACAAGCTGGTCAGTGACAACCTGTTCATCACCCCGCTGGACGATGCCCAAACAAGTTCGGTGGGTAACTGGTTTCGTTATCACCCGCTCTTTGCCGAGATGCTGCGCGCCAATCTGGACGACGACGCACGGCGGGAATGCCATCGACGGGCGGCGCGCTGGTACGCCGGGCGGCAGCTTATTCAGGATGCGGTTCGCAATGCCCTGGCTGCAGAAGATTACGAGTTCATGGCTGCGCTGCTTACGCAAACCTATAAGACATTTTTGGCGCAAGGGCTGCTGGTCTCCCTGCAAAAGTGGTTGGCCACGCTTCCTCCCGCATATCAATCGCCGCGCCTGCGGCTGGCCGGCGCCTGGTGCCGCGTCTATGAAATCGGCGAACCAGACGTAGATCGCATTATCAGCAGCATTTCGGCGATACCGGCGGAAGCCGGCCCCTCTTTTCAGGGTGAGATATTGGCGGTGCGCGCCGTCTATGCCTCTCTCTATGGCCGCCTGGACCAGAGCATCGAGTGGGCCAACAAAGCGCTCACCTTGATAGAGATAGGTGATTATCTGAGCTTCGCCGCGGCTTACCAGGCGTTGGGCAATGCATACCGTGGCCTGGGGCAGTTGGATGCCGCGCAGGCCGCCTACAGCCAGGCTCACGGCCAATTCATGGCCATGGGCAATTTCTTTATGGCTCAACTGCCGCTTTATCGCATTGCCGGCATTCAAGTCATGCAGGGACGGCTGCACCATGCGTGGCAAACGGTTGAAACGCTGCGCAGCCGCGCGCTGGATGCTGGTTACGAGCCGTTGATCATGGCTGGCGAAGTGTTCGGGCAGTTGAGTGATTTGTTTCTCGAGTGGAATAATCTACAAGAAGCATATACCTATGCCCGGCAGGAAATCGAGCTGGCCCGGTCAGGCGATATGTTACTGGCGTTGATTGATGGTTACCTGAAGCTGGCGGCGGTGGCGGCGGCGCAGGGGGACGAAGACATGGCGCGGGAAGCGCTCGATCTGGCTGTCGAAACGGCCGTTCCACTGCATTCCGCTCCCATTGCGGCCCAGATTGCCATGCACCGGGCACGGCACGGATTAAGATGGGGTAACCATGCCGCAGCAATTTCCTGGGCTGATGAGTATGACCGGCTTCGCCGCGGCAGCGAACATCAACTCACGCCCTTACTCAGCCAATCAGCCGATTTACTGCTGGCGCGCATCCGGCTGGCCCAGGGCAAGAGCGATGAGGCGCTCGAACTGCTGCAGGAGGCGGTGCCTGAACTGGAAGCGGGCGGGCGCATCCGTCTGCTGGTCGAGGCTCGTGTGCTGCAGGCCCTGGCCTGGCACAGCCAGA
>JBJYWZ010000649.1:0-2703 GCA_046259725.1 Promineifilaceae bacterium (SeqCode)
ACGATGTAAACGCGGTTACGCAGATCGGCGCCGGTTGGTATCTCAATTTCCAGCCTTACCCATATGGGGCAAAGCCGGCCAACAACGCTGAGTTTGCTCATATCATTCACGTCAAGCAGAATATTGGCACAACCGGATACCTACCATCGTGGTATACCATTCCCCCTTTGAACAATGAATTGGCCAATTACATCAAGAGTAAACCCGGAAGCAAGTATTTGTTGGGCAACGAGATCGATCGTAAAGGTCAGGGTGAAATACACCCGGACCTGTATGCTCTGGCATATCATGATGTTTACAACTTCATCAAGAAGGCGGATCCGACTGCTCAGATAGCGATCTCAGGTCTGGTCGAAGTGACGCCAATGCGCACCCAATACCTGGATATTGTCTGGGACACCTACATGCGCACCTACGGCACGGCAATACCTGTTGACATCTGGAACATGCACCTCTACCCGCTTCCCGAAGTCGTGCTGCAAAATGGTGAATTAAAGCCAAGTAGAGCCGGGGTCGCCCTGGGTACAGACATCAATCTGGGTAAACGTGAAAGTGATCTAACTCCCAACCAATGCGGCGATCCCTATGACAACATTTACTGCTATGCCGAGCACGACGACATGGACGTCTTTGCCGAGCAGATCATCAGAATGCGCCAGTGGATGAAAGACCATGGGCAGCAAGACAAACCGCTGATCATCAGTGAATACTCCGTGTTGTGGCCCTACATCGTCGACAGCCAGGGCTGCTACCTGATGGACGAATTCGGCAAGTGCTTTGTACCGGATCGCATCAGCAAATTTATGGTCGAGAGTTTTAACTATCTTAATCAAACCAAAAGCACGGACCTCGGCTATCCAGCAGATGATTACCGGCTTGTTCAGCAGTGGATGTGGTTCGCTACTTATCGCAATCCCGGGGATAACGGCAACTCCAGCAATCTGCTTGAAAGTGATCATAAGACTTTGACGCAGGTCGGCCGAACTTTCCGCGACTACGTAGCAAATGAGCCTGTTTATCGCAACCTGGTTGTCGATAGAGTTGACAACGTGGCGGTCCAGGCGCAGCCTGATAACAACGCCACCGCCCGTATCAGCGTACTATTGCGCAATAATGGCAACGCTGATGTTCAGCAACCATTTAACGTGACCTTTTACAGTAACAGCGGCCTGACAGCCAAGATCGGCACGGTCAGAATCAATCCCTTGGTGAAAGGGTGTGCGACTACGTCCTATAAAGCGGCCGTTGATTGGACCGGGCTCAGCAAAGGCGCTCACCAGTTCTGGGTCGTGGTTGACAGCGAGGGTGAAATCCAGGAATCTCCGACGGGCAACGTCGACAATACCGGCCAGGGAACTGTCATCGTCCGCAGCGATTACGCGGCGATGCCGGTAGTGGCCAGCGATTAACACCCGCCTAGCAGGCAGGAAACATGGCGCATGGACAAGCCAGTGGTAAGCGTGGGCGCCTGATTGTATTACCACTGGCATTATACCTGTTCCTTTCGGTGCTTTATCTTCTGGCAATCCCGGTGGGAGAGTCTCCTGATGAGCCGGGGCATTTGCAGTGTATCGAACAGGTCGCCTTGTACCAGCGGCTGCCGCTAACGGAACCGGCCCCCGCAGGAGACACCTGGTGGTCGCGAGGCCAGATTTTGTCGGGCAGGATGTGCTATCACATGCCGCTCTATTACCTGGTCGCGGGAACTATCTTACAATCCACGGCCGTTATCAGCGGTACCAATGTACCGTTTCAATTTCCGCCCACAAATGAAGATTTTGGCGCGGAAGCCGCCCTCTTTATTCACGATGAGCCCTCTCTCTGGCAGCTCCCCGAACCAGCAACCCTTATCAGTTTGCGCCTGTTATCGCTCTTATTGGGATTAGTCACGGTCGTGGGGAGTTTTGCGCTGGGTCTGCGCTTGATGCCGCAGGAGCCGGCGATCGCCGTACTGGCCGGAGTGCTGGCGGCCGGGTGGCCGCAGCTCGCTTTCATGAGCCGCGCAATCAGTAATGACGCGCTGGCCACGGCCCTTGCTGTGATTACCCTATTGCTACTCACACGCGTTGGCCGCCCGAAACGTTACATTGCCCTGGCCGTCATTTCCGCGCTGGCGTTATTGGCCAAGATCACGGTGGCCTTCGGCATTGTTGTGATTATCATCGCCTGGATCATTGAGTTCGCCGCTTACAAAGAGGAAAGAGCTGATTATATCAGGGCAATCCTCGTGTCGGCGGTTATGTGGCTGGCGACCGCGGCCCTCTTGTTTTTCCAGCCCGTCCTTCGCGAACACCTGACTATCAGCAGCAGCAGTTTCTCCGGCATGTCCACGGCAGCACGCACTGCAGCATACTGGAAGGACTTTTTCGTATTGACACTGAGCTCCGGGTGGGCGCGATTGGGCTGGATGAACCTGCCCGCACCACTGATCCATGCTTATATCTGGTGGGCTTTATTTGCCCTGGCTGCGGCCGCAGGGCTCTTTTTATTCTGGCGAAACAGCACAACAATCAATCAGCGCATCCTGCTGTGGATTTGCATCATCTGGATTACAGCCGTCGTCCTATCCTATTTGCGAATAAACATCAATCGCCTGCAGCCCCAGTTCCGCTTCATGCTCGCGGCTGTGCCAGTGCTGACCAGTTGGGCGGCCACAGGGATCCTTTATGGGGTCAGAAAGGAGCTCAAACTGCAGTGGGCGCT
>JBJYWZ010000650.1:0-3370 GCA_046259725.1 Promineifilaceae bacterium (SeqCode)
CGTGGTCCAGGCGGGCAGGATTCGGCGAAAAGCTCACATTGACGCTCCGGGTCCAGGACGGCGGGATTCGGCCGAAACCGGTTTTCAGACGCCGCTCGGTCCGATCGCTGAAGGACTGGAGCATAGCGAGACCCCGCTGAGGGGTGGACGCTTCGATGCTAACAACGCGAGCGGAACACTTATTGCCAGGCCCCTACCCGCGGTCTGCACGTTTCCCAGCCGGGCTCAATGCCAATCTTCACTGACCATAAAAACACAAAATGCAGACCCCGTATCTTCGTGATATCTGAGGGATCGCATTGCCCCGAAACGCGGTGCCGGTCCCGCAGAATGGATTTCCTCGGACCGCAGCGCGTGCGCGGGGTCGTTCAACATAAGTTATTCGTTTGTCAACTAACGGGTTGCTAATACCATGGTGTGCACAGAAATGCCCCAAGGCAACACTTGGCGATTCATCTCCGACGTGATCGCCAATGCCCTGAACAGCGACCCCCCCGACATCCGCGCCAGGCTTGAGGAGATTCTGAACTCGAGCGGCACTCATCTCGCTGTGGACCGCGTCTGTTCGCTCTGGCTGCCCCAACAGGAACGACAGAGCGCGCTTATCCATGAGTGGTATGCACCCGGCATCGATCGATGCTCCCACAAGCTCCTCACACTCGTGAGGCCGAGTATTTCAAAGTGGTCGGAGTATTTGAACTCCCACGGTACTTTAATAATTACCGACACGGCCAATACCATGGTCCAGGCGGCTGAGGAAATAGCCCTACTAGGTAACAAGGAGACCAAGTCGGCTCTTGCCTGCGAGATGAGCACGGATTCACACGGCGTCGGCTTGATCTGCTTCCAGTCCATTTGCAGACAGCGAGCCTGGTCCAGTCAAGACATCAGGACAGTCGAACTCATTGCGGATATCCTTCGTAGTGTATTACCTCGCTGGCATATGGAACAGGTGCTTAGAGCGAGCGAAAACTGTCTAACGCAATCGCAACGGCTAGCGCGACTTGGTCATTATTCATTTGATGCAACCACTTTCTGTTGGACCAGCTCCCCCGCCCTAGACGCCATTTTTGGAATTGAGCACGGCTACGAGCGGACGTTTGAGGGCTGGTTGCGTATCGTGCATCCTAGCTTCCGTGAAGCAATGACCCGGTACTTCCGTGAGAGCGTGCTAGGTCAGCGCCGGAAATTCGACAAGGAGTACAAGATTATTGCCGTTGCGACCGGAGAGGAGAAATGGGTCCACGGCCTGGGTCACCTCGTGCTAGACGACAAACAGCAAGTCAGGGAAATGTTCGGAACGATTCAAGACATCACTGCGCGCAAAATAGCCGAGGAACACTGCCTGCTCGCCGCAAGCGTATTCCAGCATGCGCACGAAGGCATCGTTATCACCGAAGCTGATGGGAGAATCTTCGAAATCAACACAGCGTTCTCCCGTATCACGGGATTTTCCCGCGACGAGGCCGTGGGAAACCTTCTGAGCATCGTTGGCCCGGACCCGCCCAGCACCGCGTTCGATTCGCACATGTGGCGACAGTTGAGCACAAGGGGCCATTGGACGGGGGAGGTCTGGAATCGGCACAAGAATGGCTGCCGCTACCCTACCTTAGTGACCATCAGTGCGATATCCGATGCCCGGGCGGAGAATCAGCGGTACGTGGCGTTGTTCACCGATATATCCGAGCAGAAGCAGGAGGAACTGCGTTTCAAGTACATCGCACACCATGATTCACTGACGAAGCTGCCGAATCGCAGGCTGCTGGACGATCGTCTTCGCCACGCCATGGCCCAAGCCCAACAGCGTCAGCGCTCGATCGTGGTTGGCTATCTTGACATCGATGATTTCAAGGTCGTCAACGATTCGCATGGCCATGGGGTGGGCGACGAACTGTTAGCGCTTCTCGCGGCTCGATTCCAGACGGCACTTCGTGAGGGCGACATGATTGCGCGTCTCGGTGGGGATGAGTTCGTTATCGTCGTCTCCAATCTCGACAAGCCTTCCGAGATTGAGCCCATTATGGGTCGGCTGCTCTCCGCTGCGGCAAATCCAATTCGAATTCGCGATCTAGACATCTCCGTATCTGTCAGTATTGGCATTACATTCTATCCGCAAGAAGACGATGTGACTGTACAACAACTCCTGAGTCAGGCCGATGAGGCCCTATATCGTGTTAAGCTCTCCGGAAAAAATAATTATCGGGCCTACCAGGACAAGCATCCTCGGGCAGCCGGAAGCAATGCCGGCAAGATTGCGCAGGCGCGGAGAGCCTTGGAGAAAAACGAATTCAAGCTCTATTACCAGCCACAGGTCAACATGCGCACCGGCGAAATTCTCGCTGTCGAAGCCTTGCTTCGGTGGGAGCTACCGGACCACGTTGTCCTGCTCCCCGCTGCCTTTCTCCCCGACCTTGCAGACCACCGCGTAGCCATCGATCTTGACCGATGGGTACTGAAAAGTGCCGCCACGCAGCTGGCGAGCTGGCACGCTGAGGGCGTCAAGATCCCAGTGTCCGTCAACATTGGCGCGGGGATGCTCCAAGATCCGGCCTTCGAGACCTGCCTAACCGATTTGATCTCAGCATATCCCTTAATGGCGGAAGGCTGGCTGCAGGTGGAGGTGGTCGAGCGAAGTGCACTAAAAGACCTGGTCTATGCATCTGCGGTGATGAACAGATGCCGCCAGAGAGGATTTCGCTTCTCCCTGGACGACTTCGGAACGGGATGGGCATCCCTTACCCATCTCAAGCGCTTGCCCGTCGATCAGCTCAAGATCGACTGTAGCTTTGTGCGGAACATCCTGTACGATCCCGACGATTTGAGCATCCTCGAGGCGATACTTGGCCTTGCGGCGACGTTTCGACTCGAGGTAATCGCTGAAGGCGTTGAGTCGGAGGAGCACGGACGGTTACTTGTGCAACTTGGCTGTGAGGTTGGGCAGGGTTTCGGGATCGCCGCTGCCATGCCTGGTGAAGCTCTGGCGAGCTGGACCGGCTCTTGGAAACCTCCCCGCGCTTGGACCAATGCAGAGCGGCTCGGCGAGAACGCCGTCGCGCTGCTTCACGCAAGAGCCGAAATAGGAGCCTGGTCACGAGCAATGGATGCCCTGGCGGTAGGCATGCCAGCGTCACCACCGTCAGCCGATTTCCAAACGTGTCGATTCGGTAAATGGCTGACTGCTCAGGGTCCGGGTACGCTCCGGACACAAGCCGCTGTCAGGACTGCAAGACGACTCCACCGGGAGTTCCACGATATTGCCGAGGAGCTTCTATCGCTTCACGGTGGGGGGCGATATCAGGAACTGCAAGCGAGGTTGATAGAGTTCCATGCGCACCGGGATCGCCTGCTGCGGACGGTGGACGGCTTTGTC
>JBJYWZ010000651.1:0-8141 GCA_046259725.1 Promineifilaceae bacterium (SeqCode)
CTCACACCATTTTTGTGGTAATATGGCTGTTGGTTTTGCGCCATAAACGGCCGAACTTTGACATACGAGCTATCCAAATTCAGTTAATAAATGGAGACTTTGATGAGTACATTAAAAGAGATGCTTTCTCCCGGCGTAATCACCGGGGATGACGTGCAGAAGGTGTTCGCCTATGCTCAGGCGCACCAGTTTGCCCTGCCCGCAGTTAACACGACGGGCACAAACAACGTTAACGCGGCGATGGAAACGGCCGTTAAGGTTAATTCGCCGTTGATGATCCAGTTTTCCAGCAGCGGCGCGCTTTTCTACGCCGGCAAGACCCTGCCTAACGACAATATGGAAGGCTCAGTCGCCGGCTCCGTGGCCGCGGCCATGCACATTCACGATCTGGCTCCCAAATACGGCGCGTATGTCATGCTGCACACCGACCACTGCCCGCGCAAACGCCTGGCCTGGCTGGACGGCCTGCTGGACGTTGGTGAAGAGTTCTATAAGGCGCATGGCGTGCCGCTGTACAGCTCGCACATGATCGACCTGTCTACCGAGCCGATCGAACAGAACATCGAGACCTGCAAGAAGTATCTGGAGCGCATGAGCAAGCTCGATATGACCCTGGAATTCGAGCTGGGCATCACCGGCGGCGAAGAAGACGGCATCGATCATTCCGGCGTGGACAGCTCGCGCCTGTATACGCAGCCTGAAGATGTCGCTTACGCGTACGAGGAACTGAGCAAGGTCAGCAGCCGCTTCACCGTCGCCGCCTCCTTCGGTAATGTGCACGGCGTTTACAAGCCGGGCAATGTTAAGCTGACGCCAACCATTTTGCGCGATTCGCAGCTTTACGTGCAGGAAAAGTACGGCACGGATGATAAGCCGATTTACTTCGTTTTCCACGGCGGCTCCGGCTCCACCCCCGCGGAAATCGCCGAGGCGATCAGCTACGGCGTGATCAAGATGAATATCGACACCGATACGCAGTGGGCTATGTGGGACGGCGTTCTGCACTACTACAAAGAGAATGAGGCCTACTTGCAGACGCAGCTGGGCAACCCGACCGGGCCTGATGCGCCGAACAAGAAATATTACGACCCGCGCGCCTGGCTGCGCAAAGCCGAGGAATCTTTCGTAGCCCGCCTGACTCGCGCCTGCGAGGAGCTTAATAACGTCAATACGCTTGGGTGATCGGTAAGCAGTATACAGTATTCAGTATAGAGTGGACTGAATATTGAATACAGTTAACAGGTGCCAGGCACTTTTGAAGTGCCTGGCACCTTAGTGCGTAAAATGAGCCACTACCTCCAACCCCTGGTCGACAACATGGCCGCGGCAGCAAACGCAGAGAACGCCGTTCAGATGGCCGCCTATATGCGCGACCAATTTCCTTTCCTGGGCATAAAATCACCTGAACGACGGAAGGTGCTGAGCGCTTTCTTGAAAGAAGCGGGACTCCCAGATGCTGAAGATATGCCTGCCGTGGCTCGTGCTTTGTGGGATCTGCCCGAACGCGAACACCAGTACAGTGCGATGGATATTTTGCGCCGCGGGCGGAAGAAGCTCGGGCCCGAGTTTGTTTCCGACCTGGAGTGGCTGATTACGACCAAGTCGTGGTGGGATACGGTGGATGGGCTGGCCGGTTGGATCGCCGGCGCGCTCTTCAACGCCTATCCTGAGGTGCGGGCGGAGACAGTCAGTCGTTGGCGCGAGCAAGAGAATATCTGGCTGCGGCGCACAACACTGCTCTTCCAGCTCAAGTACAAGGATCGGACCGATGCGCCGCTGCTCTTTTCACTGATCGAGCAGAATTTGGACGACGGCGAGTTTTTCATTCAGAAGGCTATCGGCTGGGCGCTGCGAGAATATTCAAAAACGGACGAAACGGCCGTTCGCGATTTCGTCGCCCGTACGGAGCTATCTCCACTGGGCGCGCGTGAAGCGTTGAAATGGCTGAACAACCAGGAGCGTAAAGCTGACGGCTGACGGCCGATAACCAAAATCATGTCTCTTGAACAGTTTATCCGCCTGATGCCCAAGGTGGAACTGCATGTTCACCTGGAAGGCTCCATCCGCCCGGCCACACTGCTGGCGCTTGCCGAACGCAACGGCGTTACCCTGCCTGCCGGCAGCGTCGAAGAGCTGGAACGGTGGTACCGCTTTAGCGACTTCGCCCATTTCATCGAAGTGTATTTTGCTATCTGTGACTGCCTGCGCACTCCGGCAGATTTTGAGCTGATTACAGCCGAATTCCTGCGCGGCCAGGAGGCGCAAAACATCCGCTACAGCGAGGTCATCTTTACGCCGTTCACGCATCACAAACACGTCTCCATGGACGATCAAGTGGCAGCCATCAACCGCGCGCGTGCCTGGGCCGAAGAGGAGCTGGACGTAACCATGGCCCTGGTGCCGGACATATCACGCAACGTTCGGCCGATCGAACACAGCCTCGAGGTCGCCCAATGGGCGCTGGATAACAGGGACAGGGGCGTCATCGCCCTGGGCCTCGGCGGGCCGGAAATCGACAACCCACCGGAGCTGTTCGCCGAAGCTTTCGATCTCGTTCACGAAGCCGGCCTGCCTGGCCTGCCGCACGCCGGAGAAACCGAAGGGCCGGCCAGCATCTGGGGCGCACTGGAGGCGCTGCACGCCGTGCGCATAGGGCATGGGGTGCGCTGCCTGGACGATCCTGACCTCGTGCGGGAACTACGCGAGCGGCAAATCCCGCTCGATGTCTCTCCCAGCAGCAATGTGTGCCTCGGGGTGGTTCCTAGTCTGGCTGACCATCCCCTGCCCCGCCTGCTGCAAGAAGGCCTGTGTGTGACGATCAACAGCGACGACCCACCGATGTTCAACACGACCCTCACGGCAGAATACCTGCGCATCTACGATGCTTTTGACTTCGACCTGGCGCAGATCAAGGCTTTTGTGCTCAACGGCGTGCGCGCCAGCCTGCTGCCGGAGGCAGAAAAACGAAAAATGGAAGCGGAATTCCGCGGGGAGTTTGCTGAACTGGACCTGCGCCTGGGTCCGGATATTTAATTACCAATTTTGTCACTATCCCTGAAACTCGAAGTTTCCGGGATAATCGCTTCGGAGTTATCAATGAGTATCCAACGCATCGCTATCCTTGGCGCAGGGGGCCTGGGCGCCGCCTACGGCAGCCGCTTCCTGGATTCGCCGGATTTTGAGACCTGGTTCATCGCCCGCGGAGAGCGCTGCGACCGCCTGCGGCGCGATGGGCTGATCGTCAACGGAGAGCGGATTGCCGCTCCCGTGGTCCGTCCTGAGGGGGATGAAGAGCAAACGGCCGTTTTGCCAACCGCGGACCTGATCATCGTCGCCCTGAAGCACCAGCATCTGGCCGGAGCGGTAGGCGACCTGCGGCCCTTCGTCGGACCGCAAACGACGATCATGTCCGTGATGAACGGCCTGGACAGCGAATACACCCTGGGAAGCGAGTATGGCATGGAGAAGGTGCTCTTTGCCATGGCACTGGGCATTGACGCGGTGCGTCAAGGCAATCGCATTGACTATTCGGCCGGGGGCAAGATTTTCTTCGGCGATGCGCGGAATGATTCCTTATCGGAGCGCGTCATTCTCGTGCGCGATGCGCTTGAAAAGGCGGACATCCCTTTTGAAATCCCAGCAAACATGGAGCGCGCCATGTGGCGGAAATTTATGATCAACGTGGGCATCAACCAGGCATCGGCCCTGCTGCGCGCGCCTTACGGCACCTTCCAGACCGACCCCCAGGCGCAGGAGATCATGGAATCGCTGATGCGCGAAGCAATCGCCGTAGCCAACGCCGAGGGAATCGATCTCAATGAGAGCGACCTGCAGGGCTGGTATGACTTCTTAAATACGCTCTCGCCCGCGGGAAAGACATCCATGCTGCAAGATGTCGAGGCCGGACGCAAGACGGAGGTGGAGATTTTCGGGGGCAAGGTCGTTGATCTGGGGGAGAAACATGCCATTGATACGCCTGTGAACCGCACCGTCGTCAATGCCATTCTTGTACAAGAGCGGTATTCGGCGAACAGTGGGCAGTAAACAGACTCCAGTATGCAGTGAAACGCGACTGTTCGTAGTGACCAATAGATTGCGATGACGCTCGTCGGCTGAATAGATTCATCATTACAAACCAGTGTGAGGTTCTTTCGCTCTGCTGACAGGGGACGGCCGTGTTCGCGACCGTTGAATTTAAGTAAGCTTATAGCATTATTAGGCCGGCAGCTTAGTGCTTGGGGGAGGCTGTTTGTTACTGATACAATGCGGGCCGGTGGGTAATCAAGCGTAATGAAACAGACGCTTGTGGATAACGAATTACGGTGAGAATCAGGTTTGCTTTCCTTCTGCCACCATACCTTTTCCTGTCGTGTGCCTGGATCGCGCTCGTTGATTATGCGAATGATCCAGCAGCGACGCCATAACAACCAAGCTAGAAAAAGGAGTATTTGACACATGAAACAGATCAGCAAGTACCTATTACTACTTGCCCTGCTGCTGGCCGTCGTTCCGGCCGTCCTGGCGCAAGACGAGGCACCGGCCGTCCCCGCGAACAGTATAAGCGGCATCATTATGGAGAGATCGGCCTATGGGACGATGGAAGCCGCGATCGAGGCGGCGGGCCTGACCGGCATGTTTGCAGGCGGCGAGTGGACATTGTTTGTGCCCACCAATAGAGCGTTTAACAAGTTGGGCCTGAACGCCAAGAATATCGCGGACACCTACAGCAGTGAAGAGCTGCGTGACATGATCCTGTACCATACCTTGAGCGGCAGAAAGAGTACGGCCGATCTGCGGACTATGCTCGGAGATGTCACAATGGAAAATGGTGCCCTGGCCGGGCTAAAGTGGTACAGGAACAGCCTCTACGTCAATGACGACTCGAAGGTAACCGGACCCAACGAACCCGCAGACAATGGCTATATTCAGGCCGTTGACACGGTTATCCAACCCCCGTGGCCGCGCGTGGCCGTGGAGGAGAGTATCGCGGGACAGGTCCAGGAAAGTACAGAAGGACAGGTCCAGGCCTCAACTGATGGGCAGGTTCAGGCTGGCACTGAAGGTCAGGTGCAGGAAGCGATCGCCGGCCAGGTGCAGAGCGCCGAAGAACAGGCGCCGGCAATACCTGAGAACAGTATCGCCGGTATGGTCATGGCAGACGGCCGTTTTGACACGCTTTATGCCGCAGCCGCTGCCGCGGGTCTGCTCAACGAACTCAGCGGCGGAGAGTGGACGCTTTTCGCCCCGACCGACGCTGCCTTCGCCAAAATAGGCCTCAACGCAGACAACGTGGCCGGTGAGTACAGCGCCGCCGAACTTGCGAACATAATCCGCTACCATCTCCTGAGCGGCAATCACTCAACCGGCAACTTGAAGGCCATGTTGGGTGATGTGACGATGGCTAATGGCAGCATCGCGGGCCTGAAGTATTATGAAGGCGACTTTTATGTCAATGACGACTCCAAGGTTATCCAGACGGATATGACAGCCGATAACGGTGTCATCCAGGCCGTCGATACCGTGATTACGCCTCCATGGCCGCGACCGGCGCTTATTCTGGATCTGTCTGACGGACAGGTTCAGGGTCAGGTGCAGGGCCAGGTCCAGGAAGCGATGGAGGGTCAGGTACAGTGAGTTTATTATCCTGGAGACTGGTAGCATATCAGTTTCCGGGATAGCTGGTGTGTTTCCGGGTTAATTCTTTCGGCGATTATCCCGGAAACGCGCCAGCAGCCAGGCGGGGAGTTTCAGGAACAACTGCAAAAAGGGGTTAAAATAGAGCCCCTATGTCTGACAAGATTAGCCGCCGCGCGCCTTTCCTGGCTGTCCTGGCCTACGCCCTGTTCGCTGCTTGGCTGACCTGGCCGGCGCTGGGCAATCTGGGCGCGGCGATCCCCGGCAATGAAGGGGATGCCTTCGTCCATTTGTGGACCTACGACTGGGTCCGCGATGCCCTGCTCAGCGGGCAGAGCCCTTTCTACACCGACCGCCTTTTCTACCCGCAGGGCGTCGCCCTTTATACGCACAATTTCGCCTGGCTGAATATCGCCTTGTGGCTGCCGCTGCAGGCGCTTGTTGGCGGGCCGGCCGCCTATACACTTGTCTATCTGATCGTCATCATATTCAACGGCGCGGCGACCTATTTCCTGCTGCGCCACCTCACGGGCAGCGAGCCGGCGTCGTTTCTGGGCGGATTCATCGTCACCGGCTGGCCCTATATCATCACCCGCTTCAGCCAGCCCAATCTGATCTTCATTGCTTTCGTGCCCCTGTCCCTGCTGGCCATGCACCGCCTGGTAACCAGCCGGCGCTGGATCGACGTGATCTGGCTGTCGCTGGCTGTGGCCGGCATCGGCCTCAGCCGCTACCAGATGCTGATCATGAGCGCGCCGCTGCTGCTCCTGGCCGCGCTCTATTGGCTGTGGCAGGAGCGCGCGGGCGCATGGAAGTTGAGCTTTGCGCAGTTCGCGGCCGCCGCCGGGCTGGCGATCCTGATCCTGGCGCCCTTTGCAGGGCCGGTGATTCAATTTCAGATGACGCGCGAATTTGCCGCGGACATCCTGCGCGATGAGGCGGAATGGGGTGAGGCTGATCTGCTGGGTTATTTTCTGCCTGGAGAAGGCGCGCCGGTTCTGGGACCGCTGGCCGCACAACGCTTTCCCGACCTGCTGACCCATACACCGATCGGTCTGGTTACCCTCGCGCTGGCCATCCTGGGCCTTTTCAGCAAACGCAGGGATAAATGGCTGTGGCTGGGCATGGCCCTGCTGATTCTATTCCTGGCCCTCGGGCGGATTTTGACGATCAACGGCCAGACATATTTCCCCCTACCCTATGCCTGGCTGGAGGACCATCTTTTCGTCGTGCAGTTGATACGCTACCCATCACGCTTTTCGGCGCTTCTGGCCGTGCCCGCGGCCGTTCTTGCGGGTTACGGACTGTTGGTCCTGCTGTCCGACCGCTTCACGGCTCCTGTATCCTGGGGCATCACGGCTGTCCTGGCCATTCTGATCGCCCTGGGTTACCGCGTGCCCGACTACCCGCTGCTGGACCTGGAAACGCCGGCGTGGTATGAATCGCTGGCCGCCGAGCCGGGAAGCTTTGGCCTGGTCACAATTCCCCTGACGCGCACTTTTGACGAGTACGCCATGACCTACCAGCTCACACACAACAAGCCGCTGGTGGAAGGGCATGTCTCACGGCCGCCGCGCGAGGCTTACGATTTTCTAAAGGGCACGCCCTTCCTGGCCGGCCTGCGCGAACGCAGCCCCGTGCCTCCGGAAACGGCCGATGTGGCGGCGATGCTCAGGCCTCTGGCGGAACACAATCTGCCGTATTTGATCATTCACAAACGTTTCCTATCGCCGGAGCAGGTCAGCCAATGGCGGCGCTGGCTGGGCATCGCCCCGCTGAACGACGATGACGAACTGCTGGTCTACCCGACTGCGCTCGTCCCCGGAGAGGATTACGGCGTCCTGGATACGCAGACGCCGGGACTGTCATTTGTTGCCGGTCAGATCTACCAGGATGGCGCCGGGAACGAACAGCAGGCGACAGCCTATACACACTGGGCCCTGGAACCTGTTGTGGAGCGGGGCTGGACGGCCTGCTACGAATTCATAGACGACGGGGGGCAGAGCGCGGCCGAAAGCTGCCAGCGGCTTGACTTTCCGCCGCCATCTACCGGTGATGTCGAGCTGGTGCGCGCGCGCCATGAGTTACCCCTGGCGCTGCTTCAGGAGGACGGCCGTTACCAGGTCACCGTGACGCTCTCTGCAGACGATGGGCAGGAAAGCGGCCGTTTCGATGTTGGCACCCTTTACGTGAGCGGAGAAGGGCGGCAGTTCTCGGCCCCCGCGCCGGAAACGCCGCTGGCCGTTGACCTCGGTTCGGCGCTGGCCCTGGCCGGCTTTGACGGCCCGCGCCAGAGCAGCCAGAGCCTGGATTTGACGCTTTTCTGGCAAGCGAAAGAAGAGATGGACATCTCCTACAAGTATTTCGTGCATCTCTTTGATGCTGAGAGCGGCGAGCTGGTCGCCCAACTGGACGGCGTGCCGCGCGACTGGTCCTACCCCACGAATGTTTGGCACGCGGGCGAATACGTCAGCGACCCCATCTCCCTGCCCCTGTCCGGCGTGGAA
>JBJYWZ010000652.1:0-3710 GCA_046259725.1 Promineifilaceae bacterium (SeqCode)
AGACCAGGCCTTCGATTGGCGGCGGCTGCACCAGCAGCGGGCCCGGCTGCCAGATGTCGCCAATCGATTCAGCGGTGTAGACGCCAATAACACCTTCTTTCTCTAAAGCGGCCGAAACGTCGATATCAATAATGCGCGCGTGCGCATATGGGCTGCGCACAAAAGCAGCATGCCCCATGTCGGGCAGATCGATATCGTCGACGAACAAAGCCTGCCCGGTCAGCAGGCGCGGGTCTTCATTCCGTTTTATGCGCTTACCAAAATTACGTGTCGCCGCCATGCTCTTCACTTTCCTTGAAAGCCACAAATCGCGCCCAGCAGGAAGCCAACTCCATGCCTTTCTGGACAAAGCAGGCGATGAAGTAACGGCCGTTTTCCGCCTCCGCCAACTGTTTGCCCAGATTTTCCGCATGAATGATCCCCTTTGGGAACAGATTCAGGTGCATATCCTGGTAATACTTGTCCAGCGGGTACATCTCATCCCAATCTTTGCCGTACTGGTCAATCAACTTCTGGTTAGCTTCGGCAAACGTCTTCGGGTGCCAGATGCGCTGAATCGTATTCATGGGATGTTCCATAGCCACGCAGTCCACGCCCAGCCATTTAATATCCATCTCCACACACCAGTCGGCGAAATCGGGCGATGGACCGGGATGTTTGATCATATAGCGGAACTCATCGGAATCGGGACTGTTCCATCCCATCCTGTACCAGCCTGTTTTGACAAGCAAAATATCCCCCGGACGGACATCAACCGCATCCTCGATCATCTGCGGTGTGTAAACGCTCGAATCACTGACGACATCGGAGATATCCGCGATGACGCCTGGACCAAACCAATAATCAAAGGGCATTTCGCCAATTGTGCGCCCCGCCGCATGGAAATGTTTTTCGCCATCCATATGTGTCCCCAGGTGGAAGCTGGCGCGGCAGTGGGCGTTGTTGCGACCGAGACCAAAATATTGGCCGCCGACGCGCTTGGTATACTTGACCGTCAGCGGCTCGTAATTCGCCCACTGCGGCGTCTGCACGCTGAAGGGAACGGTCAGGTCCAGCATCTCGGCCGAATGCATGAAGTCAAGAAATTCCGCCTCATCCATATTCTCCGGTGGCTGCAAGGCGGCAGCACGGCACCAGGCGGAATCCGTTTCCATGAAGGGGATCGGCTGGATCATGATCCAGGCCCGCTGGTTGCTTAATTCGTCGATCTGTCCACCCAGAGATTCCGACAGCAGGAGTCCGGCCTCCGGCATCGTGATATGTGTCAGTTCGTGATACCACTCGGGCGGGTACAATTCATCCCAGGCCTTGCCATGCGTTTCCTTAAGCTTCGCTTCCGCCTTTTCAAATTCGCGCGCGTGCATCGTGCGCAAATTCGTATTCATGGGATGTTCCGCGCAGCCGCAGTCAACGCCGATGAGGCGCAGCTTCATTTGCAGGGCCCACTCAAAGAATTCGGGCGACGGGCCGGGATGGCGCAGATAGTAGCCAAACTCCTTGTTCTCAATTCCTCCCTGTGCCTGCGGGTTGAGCACATCCGGCTGGTCCCAGCCATATTTATGGTAGCCGGTATTGATGATCAGGATGTCTCCATTCCTAACCTCAACACGATCCAGGATCATTTGCGGTGTATATAGACTATAGTCAGACACAGCGTCCGAAATATCCACAATGACACCTTCGCCGCATAACTCTGTCAGCGGCAAGTCGGCAATTGCCCTCGCACCGGAATGAAATGCCCGCGGACCAACGAGGTGAGTCCCCGTGTTATTGCTCCACTCGATAAGCTGGCCATTGGCGCCCTGGCCGCCGCCAAAGGAGCCAGTCAGGCGCTTGAAGAAATGAACCTGAAGCGGCATTTCCCCGGGCCATGGCGGTGTGAAAACACTCAATCCCTGCGTCAGATCAAACCACCTGGCGTCGCTCAATATGTTGATAAACTCTTCCCGTTCCATCGTTAATCCTCCAGGCATTAACCTGACTGAGGTATTTTTTTTCTTACAGATACGTCTCTGCGTAGGCAATGAGCGCTTCCTCAAACACGGACAACGGCGGACGAACCAATCCCGCACCCACCTGCCCGATGCCTGCTTCTCTATGAGCGATGCCCGTGTTGATACGCGGCGTGATGCCCAGTTCAACAACTTTGCGGATATCAACGCCGGTCGGCGTGCCGCGGAAGTCGAGCACGGGGATCGTGAAATATTTGTGCTCTGCAGCCGTTATTTCATACATTTCCAGCGTGGCATTCAGCGCATCCTGCGGCGTGCCGCTGACGAATGTGACAATAGCCGGAGCCGCGGCCATGGCAAAGGCGCCGATTCCTGCCGTTTCCGTGATCGTGCTGTCGCCGATATCGCCGCTGGCATCGTCGGCCGTGAATCCAGCGAAGTACAGCCCGTCAGGTTGGCCGACCGGCCCTGTAAACCAGCGATCACCCAGGCCGCTGACGCGAATACCCAGGTCAGTGCCATTGCGCGCCATAATAGTCATGATCGTACTGCCCTCGATGCCGTGCCCGGCATCGGCCATCGCCTTGCAGGCCGCCATCACAGGGTTGAGTACGGAAAGGGCGTTGTCACCCAGGAACTTGATTATTTCGGCCGCGACGGCGCGGTCTTTGGCCGTTGCCGTGATCCCGGGGGCCAGCTTCGTCGTAAAAATGATAGACCCGGCCTTGTTACGATTGTGACCTTCGTCACCCATATGCAGCGATTCCGATAAAAGAGTTCGCAAATCGAGACCATCTTCACCTGTCGCCAGCGCGTCATTGATTGCCGGTCCCATCACCTCATTCATCCAGCGCAGTTTGTCGAGCACTTCCTGCGAATAGGCCCCATAGCGCAGTACCTTGCCATACCCCTCGTTCAAGTTGGAGTAGGCCACGTTGCCGTGCGTAACGTTCTCGACGACGTATACCAGCATTGAGGGCGTCGTCACACCGGCCATGGGACCAACTGCATCGTGTTCGTGACAGGGCGCGAGCTCGATTTCGCCGGACGTGACCAGTGATTCGGCTTCCGCTTCATCGCCGGCCAGACCTTCAAAAATGAGACCGCCAATGATGGCGCCGCGCATCGGGCCGGATGCCCGTTCCCAGGTTATTGGCGGCCCGGCATGCAGCAGCAGTTTGTCATGCATCCCGGGGATCACGTCCCGCGCCGCAGCAACGCTCTTCAGGATCGGCCGTGCGGACATCATGCGCTCTACGGCCGTTTCGTTCGCTTGTTGGATATCTACCATGTCCTTCCTCCCATGCTACAAATTTTTCATCCTGGCCAGGATCGCCATCAGGTCTTCTTTGCCGCCCGCGGGCGGACGCCAATCCACGTGCACCGCCTGCGCCCCCTGGGCCTTCAAACTATCATAGAACGATTCCAGCCCGACATTGATAGCCGCCAGACCGTCGTCGAGCCCATCTGTGGAAACCGGCGCAAATTCATATCGGTACGGCAATTTCATCCGCCGGCTTATTTCAGCAACTGTTTGCGACACATCGCGCTTCACAACGGCTCCGGCCTGTTGCAGTTTTGCAATTTGCCCATCCACGCCCTGCGGATCTTCATCCGTTCCCAATACGATGGCCATGACCGCGATATCTGTCTTATTCGTTATTTCGGCGATGGCCGGGGCCAGTTCGGACGCCGGATCCGGATGAGCGCCCTCGCCCAGCACGATATCTAGCAGGATCAGGCCAACCTCGGGATCGG
>JBJYWZ010000653.1:0-3965 GCA_046259725.1 Promineifilaceae bacterium (SeqCode)
GGACCAGACCGAGATTGTAAAGAAATTCAACCAACCAGTCTCGCTCGCCTATCTGACCGGCGATAGCAACTGCCTGCCGGTAAAAGACAAGCGCCTGATCGTAATCCCCACGCAAGCGCGCCGTTTCGCCCAGGTTGTTGAGCATACCGGCTACACGCCGCGTATCCCCAATTTCCTCAAACAATTTCAGGGCCTCCTGCTGGTGCTTATCCGACTGCCGGAAATGGCCCTGATACTTATATATCGCTCCGATCGTATTCTGGCTATAGGCCATCAACTGGCGATCACTTGCCTCCATGCCATGCTCGAGTGCCTCCTGGGCAATGGGCAGCGCTTTGTCGAATTGATCGAGGCGGAAGAGAGACCAGGCATGGGCATAGAGGGCGTGGCCATAGATATCATCCAACCCGACCTGGGCGGCGATTTCTCTGGCTTTAACTGCACTCTCGAGAGACGCGGCATAATGCCGCCGGCTGTCCTGGACCTGGCCCAGGCGCAGCAAAGCTTGTGCCGCCGCTTGCTGATCGCCCAGTTCCTCGGCCGTGGCGAGCATCGATCGAAATGCTTCTTCCGCCTTATCATAAACGGCCTGCCGCCTGGCCACCTGTCCCAGCCCTTCATACAAGCGGATCAGGCTTTGACGGCCGTCAGCGGACCTGTCGTTCAACAGGAGTTCTATCGCCCTTTCGTAATAGCGGACAGCTTCATAATTGGCATAGACGCGCTGTGCGAATGCCGCGGCGCGTTCATAATTGCGCACGGCTGACACAACTTCACCCGCTTTATCAAAGTGTTGGGCCATTTGCGCGGCTGCAGCATCCAGATCGTGCTCGAATACGGCCTCCAGGGCTTCGCCCGCGCGGCGGTTGAGTAGGCGGCTGCGCCAGGGAGTTAACTGCTGGTTTACGGCCGTCTGTACCAGATCATGTTGAAAACGAAACCCGGCCCCCTGCGGCAGTAACAGCTGGCGCTGCACCAATTCATCGAGCCCGTCACCAACCTCCAGGTCCGAACGACCGGTCGTCAGCTGGATGACGCCGGCATTGAGGTTCGTTTCCAGGATCGCAGCCGCGTCCAGGAGCTGCCGGGCCAGCGGCGTCAGACGGCCGACGCGCTGCTGCACCGTTTCCAGCACGGATTGGGGCACCGGCAGTGTCTGTGGAGGATTCTTCAGGAGCTTCTGTTCCGACAGATCGCGCACCAGCTCCAGGACAAAAAATGTGTTGCCGCCGGTCATGCGGTAAATGCGGCCAGACAAATTTGGTGGCGCCTGGCCCGCACTGATATGGTCGACAATGGCGTCGATCGCTTCTTCGGAGAGCGGGCCCAGCCGCACGTCCGTCACAGGACCCAATCGCCGCAGCGCCCGCTGCAAGGGAAGCAGCAGATCCGCCTCCGCGCTGCGATAGGTGGCCAGCAGTCGCAGGGCGCTGCCTGACAGGCGCGGCGCAAGAACCTGCAGCCATCTCAACGTCGTCTCATCCGCCCACTGCAGATCATCCAGGCACAGCAGCAGGGGATGCTGTGCGGCGAGCCCCAGGAAAAGCTGGATCAGAGCCTCAAACAGGCGCGCCTGATCCTCCGCAGCGCCGGATGTTTGAGGCAGATCCGGGAAACGTTCTCGCAGCTCCGGCAGCAGACGTGCTGCCTCCGCCAGCCAGACCGGACGCACGCCCGCACCAAAATCCGGCCAGGGCAGCGCGAGACGCAGTGCTTCCACCAGCGGCTGAAACGGCAGCGACTGCGTCGCCTGGCGGCACTCTCCCAGCAAGATCATGCCCTCCTGCGGAGGGGCCACCTGCGGAGGGGCTGCCTGCGCAAATGCTGCCGCCTGCATCAGGCGCGATTTGCCAATGCCCGGCTCGCCGCTGATGAAAATTATGCCGCCGCCGGTTGTGCTTTCTAATGCCGCCGCCAAAAGCCGACTCTCTTTCTCCCGGCCGATCAGCGGCAGATCCAGGCTGGGCAGGGTATGCCACTTCGGGCGCGGCAGGGACCCGGCCGTCCCCGGCTGGCCATCCGTTTCGCCGCGCTGCGCTGCTTCGAAGGCGGCGCGTGTCTCCGGGAGCGGGTCAACGCCCAGTTCCCGCTCCAGCGTGCGCACGCATGCTTCAAATTGGCGCATTGCTGCCTCCCTTTCGCCGCGGCGCGCGTAAAGGGTAATCAGCCGGCGGTGGATCGTTTCCGCCAGTTCATCGGTGGCCAGGTATTGGTTAGCGTAGCGAACAGCCGCGGCAAGATCGGGGCCGCCTGAAGCAGGCGGAGCCTCTGATTTTGCGTCCACTAAGGCGGCCAATGCGCCCAGATAGCGCTGCTCGACCTGCCCCTGCATCATTGACTGCCAGGAATCAAATTCCGGGCTGCCGGCGAGAGCGAAACCATCCAGGAATAGGCCATTGACCAGCGCCACGGCTTCTTCCAAGGAGGCCGGATCGGCGTGGTCGACGAGGTGGAAAAATGAGGCTGCGTCGCAGGATGCGAGAGATGGGTCCAGGGCGACGGCCGTTGTATCAGCCAGCAGCAGATCAGGTTGGGGCAGTGCCCGGCGCAGCGAGCTGATGAGGCGCGTCAGGGAGCGGCGTGCCTGGGCGTCCGCTTTGTCCGGCCAGAAGAGCAGCAGCAGCTGATCGCGGGAGACCGGCTCCATCCCGGCCGCCAGCCGGTAAAGAAGCGCGCGTGTTTGCCGGCGCGGTACCGCATGCGGCCGTCCCTTCCAGGTGATCTCCGGCGCTCCCAGCAGCCGGACAGCAAGCGGTTTATCCACGCGCGGGGTTTCATTGATGAACCGTCGTCCAGGCTGAAATTGTGATTGCGGTTTATCCACGCGTGTGATCTCTATCGTTGTTGTCGATAATGTCGATTTCGGAGCCGAAATCACCAAATTCATTGTAACAGATTCTGCCAGAATCTGGGCGAGTGGGCAGCACACGGCACACCCGGCTTGCTCATTTTGATGCCCCTCTCTATGATTCTGCTATGAGCGAAGCACTGCCCGTGGGCAAATTACCTGTCGAATTATTACGGCCGTTACTGGCCGGCGCGCCCCAGGATGACGCGCGCATCCTGCTCGGGCCCAGCGTCGGCGTTGACTGCGCCGTCCTCGACCTGGGTGAACGCCTGCTGGTGCTCAAATCCGACCCGATCACCTTTGCCACGGAGTCCATCGGCTGGTACCTGGTGCAGGTCAATAGTAATGATATCGCCACTACCGGGGCCAGGCCGCGCTGGCTGCTGGTCACCACGCTGCTGCCCGAAGGATCGACGACGGTTGAAACAGTGGAAGCGATCGCCGGGCAGGTCTACGAAGCATGCGCCGCGTCGGGCATCAGCGTCATCGGCGGCCACACGGAGATCACGCACGGTCTCGAGCGGCCGATTCTCGCCGGTACATTGATCGGCGAAGTGGCACGCGAGGGCCTGGTCAGGCCGCGGGGTATGCGCGCCGGTGACTGCCTGCTGCTGACCAAGGGCGTACCCATTGAAGCCACGGCGATCCTGGCTAACGAATTTCCCGAGCGCCTGGCAGGTGTCTTGAGCACAGCAGAATTGGCCCAGGCACAAAACTACCTGCGCGATCCCGGCATCAGCGTCCTTCGCGACGCGCAAATCGCCCTGGCCGCGGGTCGGGTCACGGCGATGCACGACCCCACCGAGGGAGGTCTGCTGACCGCGCTGTGGGAAATGGCTGAAGCGGGCGATAAGAAGCTGGTAATAGATCTGGAAGTGATACCCATTCCCCCGCTGCCGGCACGCGTTTGCGCGGCTTTCGGCCTCAACCCCCTGGCCACAATCGCCTCCGGCGCCCTGCTGCTTACTGCTCCTGAGCAGGATGCGGCGGCCATTATCGATGCCCTGGCCGGGTCGGGCATCGCCTGTGCAACTATCGGCCGTGTCGAAGAAGGTCCCCCTGCCGCGCTGGACAAACAAAGCGGCAGCCCGCTGCCACGCCCGGATCAGGACGAAAT
>JBJYWZ010000654.1:0-1718 GCA_046259725.1 Promineifilaceae bacterium (SeqCode)
CACCCAACCGCGGTCCTGCGCCATTTTCAGGGCATCTTCAGCCCCGGCCGTGTAGGCAAACTCCCGCGCGGCATCATCGTGATTAACCAGCATACACAAGGAGGCATGCGAGTTCGCATCCGTTAGCTGCAGCATGGGGATGTCGCCGTTGGCATTTCCGGCGGCAAAGATCGGGTAACGGCCGATGCCTTCCCAGATGTGGACCGCTTTGGCAGGGCCGTCATCAATGAAATCTAACCCGGGCTGCCGCACAATCGTGGCGCCCTGATCATTCGCCTGGAAAGCAAGCTTAACGGCGCTGCCTATCACCCGTTCCGGCGGGATGCCATAGAGTGTCTCGGTGACCGGCCGTATGAAGTCACGCCCGCTCGCCGAGGCAATGTAAGTGGTGAAGTCATGTGCCTTCAAATAGCGCAGCAAAGCCACCATCGGTTGGAAAGTCGTTTCCATGTAAGAAACACCAAGCGTCGGGTGCTTGGCCTGGTGCATGAAGTCGGCGGCCTTTTTCTCAAATGCCTTCACGGACATGGCATCAAACGCCTTGAGCACCCCACCCAACAGCACCTTCACCTTGCTGTCATCGCCGTGGTAATGCTTGACAACCGTGTCATTGAACCATTCCATATCCTTATCATAGGCGGCCTGCCAGGGCTGCTGCTTGCGCAGCGAAGGATCTTTTTCAGCCATCGCAGCCAACCGCTGCAGGATGAAGCCAACCTGGATATAGGTCGGTTTTTCGCACCACAACGTACCGTCATTGTCAAAAACAGCAATGCGCTCTTCTGGCGGCACGTATTTGGCGTTGGTTTTGTCCGTCACCGCCTCTACAAATTCCACAATGGCTTGTTTGGTTGGTGTCTCATTCCAGGATGATAATTTAGCGTTCAATTTGCTCCTCTTTTTCTAAATCGAAAGAACCGATTATTTCAGTCGAGTAAACTACCCGAGCCGTTGATCAGATACCGCCATCACTTTCATCCGCGGTTGAGCCTGGTGGCCGTTTAATTTAATCGGTTCTGGCGTCACGGCCGTGCGCTTTCGGCCGTGACACTGTTTGGTCTTCAGGCCGCTGCCGCAGGGGCAAAGGTCATTACGACCCGCCTGGGTTACGGCGGTCTGTAAGTCTATCGCTTCTTTAGCCAGGATGGGCATCACCTCTTCGGCCAAACGCCCAGCCCGCAGCAGCGAGACGATGATTTTCATGGGGCAGTAAAATCTGCCGGTTTCTCAATAGAAAAGCGGGAACTCATACTTTCCTGTTTTCAAAAACTTTACCGCTCTTAGATTGCACAGCAGGCATTACACAAGATCCTTGTGACACCTATTAGCTGGGGTACCGGCTAGGCCGGTACCCCGCAATTTGCATGATCAGAAGTGAAACGGATCGCAGTCTAGTCGAGCGCCATCGCCGCGGCCATCTCCATTTCCAGGTCGCGGTACTGCTCCTTCTCGACCGATACCTCGACATACTGGATAGTGCCGCCGGTGAATTTACCCTGGGTCTCGGGTGTATACTCCGCCGCCACGGCATCGGCGCTGTCGCGGCCAACGCACAGGCCGTCACCGCACAGCGTGAACTTGCCAGTCTGGGTGCGCATTGGACCTTCGGCCACCACCTTGTCGTTGATATAGAGCTTGGCCGTGCCGTGCGACTCGCCGTACTCGCCCGCCTTCTCCCGGATGAATTCCACACCCAGCGTGTACTTGCCCGGCTTCAG
>JBJYWZ010000655.1:0-2159 GCA_046259725.1 Promineifilaceae bacterium (SeqCode)
GATTGCGATTACTTACGCCGCACCGCTCACTGTATACCGTTCACTGTTCACTGAACACAGTCCTAATACATCTGCTCATCAGCCACATACTTGGCGAGGGCGATGTTGCCGATGAAGCCCAGGGCGCCGAGCGCCAGCGCCAGGTCGATGTAGATGCTGTCGCGATAAATGAGGGCGATCAGCACCAGGATCGACAGGAACAACGTGCTGACCAGCTCCACGCCAATCAGGCGGTCAATCACGTTCTCGCCACGCCACACGCGCCACACGGCGACGGCCGTCATCAGGATATAGAGCATCAGGACGATGAAGAGCGTAATGATGAGTATATTTTCCATAAGCATCTTGCCACTAACAGGTCTATAAGGCGATTTTCTCAAGCATCTTTTCGCGCATTTCCTGGGCGCGTTTAATATTCTCTACCGCGTCACTGGTGTCCAGTACGTGGGTATACATCGTGCCTTCCGGCGTCATTTCGACCACCATTTCGCCCGGCGTGACGGTGATCGCGTGCGCGCTCAGCGCCTGCGCCACCGGGGTTTCGCAGCTGGTGGGGATGGCCACATTGCCCTGCTCGATCGGCAGGCGCGGGCTGAGCACGATGCGCGCGACCTGGATGCCGCTCAACGCCAGGTCAACGGTGAGGACGAAGATATAGCGAACCAGGGCAGCCACGCCGCCGGGGGAAAAGCGCCATTCCACTGTGCTCCCCGCCCGCGACAGCAGGATCATCACGCCCAGCCCCAGCAGCAGGCCAGCGAAAATGTTGCTGAGCTGAAAATTAGCCGTCAGTGCAAGGTAGACAATCGTCAGAAGTAAAGTACCGCGTAGTAAGTTCATGATCAACCTTTATTTCAGCACCGCGCCAAGATATATTCCCGTGTCGCCCAGCCAGACGGCCGTTTCACGCGCCACAGTTACCAGCGGATTGGCCCAGATGCCCAGGATAAGGATTAACAGCACCAACAGCGCCGGCGCCAGCAGCCGGTCGCCCTTTTTCGTGCCCGCCTGCGAAGCCTCATTCCCCATTGCGTCCGGTTTCAACCACCAGATGCGCTGGAAGGCGCGCATGGTGTAGATCAGGGTGAAGATGCTGGTTACGCCGATGAAAAGCAGTGACCAGAAGCGCTCCGCGTCCAGCCCGCTGCTGAACAGCGTCATCTTGCTCACAAAGCCATTCGTGGGCGGGATGCCGGCCAGGGCCAGGCTGCCCAGGAAGAAAAGCGCCCCGGCCGCCGGCAGCGGCCGTCCCACGCCGGTCACGATGTCAAAGGCCGCCGATTTCACCGGCGCCTTGCTGGCCACGTAGCCGGCCAGCATCAACATCGCCGCCTTAATCACGCTGTGGTTAAAGGCGAAGATGACCGCGGCCATGATCGAGAAAGGCGTGCCCCAGCCGATGCCGACCAGGATGAAGCCCACCTGGGCCAGCGTGGAATAAGCCAGCATGCGTTTGACGTTGTGCGTGCCGATCGCCGACAGCCCGCCGAATATGACGCCAATCACACCCAAAACGAGCAGAATGGTCTGGATTTGCGGCGCCTGCACGATGAAGAGCAGGGTGGTCATGCGTAAAAAGCCGTAGACGCCCAGCTTGACCACAACCGAAGAAAGCATGGCGCTGACGGCCGTGGGCGCGGCCGTGTGGAAATCCGGCTGCCAGAAATGAAAGGGAAAGACGGCGCTCTTGATCATAAAGGTCGCCATCAGGAAGGCGATCGCCGGCCACAGCAGGGGCGCCGGCCCTTCGCCCGACACTTTCAGCGACAGGTCGGCCATATTCAGCGTGCCGTACTCGGCGTACAGCGCGCCGACGGCCAGCAGCATGAAGAAGGAGGCCAGCAGGCTGATGTAGAAATATTTATACGCCGCTTCCGTGCCGTAGCGATCATCGGAGATGGCGGTCAGCACCGTGCCGGAGATGACCAGCAGTTCGGCGAAGACATACATGTTGAAAATGTCGCCGGTGAGCATTGCCCCGGTCAGCGCCGCGGCCAGGGTCAGGAAAAGGGCGTAAAAGGTGGGGTAGGTGACCACCTTGTCCTTGCTGCCGCGCGCGTAGATGATGCCCGTCACCATGATTAGCTGCGTCATGACCACGAAGAGCGCGGCCAGCAGATCGGCGACCAGGGAGATGCCGAACGGCGCCGGCCAGCCGC
>JBJYWZ010000656.1:0-1677 GCA_046259725.1 Promineifilaceae bacterium (SeqCode)
GAGAATGACGCCTCGCTCACGGAAATCAATCCCCTGGTGATCACGGGCGAAGGCAAGCTGCTGGCCGTGGACGGCAAGATGAGCATTGACGACAATGCGCTCTCGCGCCACCAGCGGCTGGCCGAAATGCGCGATTTCGAGGAAGAACCGGATTCGGAGCGCGAGGCGCGCATGGCGGGCATCAACTTCATTCAACTGGATGGCAATATCGGCTGTATGGTGAATGGAGCGGGGCTGGCCATGTCCACCATGGACATCATCAAACTCTTCGGCGGTGAGCCGGCCAATTTCCTGGATATCGGTGGCGGCGCTAAGGCGGATCAGGTGGCCACGGGCCTGCGCCTGATCCTTTCCGATCCCAACGTAAAGGCGGTGCTGTTTAATATTTTTGGCGGCATCACGCGCGGAGATGAGGTTGCCAAAGGCATCCTGGATGCACTGGGCGAGATAGACACCGATGTGCCCATGGTCGTACGCCTGGCGGGGACCAACGCTGAAGAAGGGCGCGAAATTTTGAAGGATGCCGATATGGAAACGGCCGACACCCTGTCTGACGCGGCCAGGAAAGCGGTCGCCGCGGCGCAAGGGGAGGGAGCGTAACGATGAGCATTTTAGTTGACAAGAATACACGGCTGCTTGTTCAGGGCATCACCGGACGTGAAGGCTCTTTCCATACAAGCCAGATGATTGAGTACGGCACCAATGTCGTCGCCGGTGTGACGCCGGGCAAGGGCGGGCAGACCTTTGAATCGGACGGGAGCAAGGTGCCGGTTTTTAATACGGTGAAGAAGGCGGTAGAAGAAACGGGCGCCAATACGAGCTGCATTTTCGTGCCTGCGCGCTTCGCTGTGGATGCCATTTACGAAGCGGCCGACGCGGGGATCGAGCTGATCGTTTGCCTGACCGAATACATCCCGGTCCTGGATATGATCAAGGCGCGCAATTACCTGGATACCCTGGACACGAAGTTAATCGGTCCCAACTGCCCCGGCCTGATCACGCCGGGTGAAGCGAAGGTGGGCATCATCCCCGGCTCGATCGTCATGCCGGGTAATGTGGGCGTGGTCTCCAAGAGCGGGACGCTGACCTATGAGGTCGTCTTCGCGCTCACCGAACGGGGAACGGGCCAATCGACCTGCGTGGGCATCGGCGGCGACCCGATTAAGGGTCTGAATTTCATCGATGTCTTGCAGCTTTTTGAAGAGGATCCGCAGACCGAACAGGTGATCCTGATCGGCGAGATCGGCGGCAACGCGGAAGAGCAGGCGGCCGAATTTATCGCCGCGAATATGAGCAAACCGGTCACAGCCTTTATCGCCGGGCGCACCGCGCCGCCAGGACGGCGCATGGGCCACGCCGGGGCTATTGTCGAAGGAAAGAGCGGCACGGCCGAGGGCAAGGTGCAGGCATTGCGCGCCGCCGGCGTTCAGGTTGCCGATCACCCGGACCAGATTGTTGACCTGATGTAGAATCAGGATTGGCTCGTGGCCTAAACAGGGCCTTTCCGTCGAACGGCCGTTGGAGCATACAGCGTGGAATGCGGTACTCTTCCCATCGCGTTCCACGTTTTTCTATGTCTGCAGATGGAACGCGAAATTGTAGCGCCGGCATCCTGGCGGCCACTATCAAGTTTGTGCCGGCAAGGATGCCGGCGCTCCGTACCGGCAGGGATGCCGG
>JBJYWZ010000657.1:0-3219 GCA_046259725.1 Promineifilaceae bacterium (SeqCode)
TATACGCTGCCGCAGGTAGCGCAGGTCGGAGATATGGCTGGCGGGGATGATGGCGCGGTCACGCGTGTTCGCTTCGCACAGACATTAAAGTCCTATCTCCTGCCTGAAGGAGAGGGATTCCTGGACCTGGCCTATTGCAGCTCGGACGGCCGTGTGCTTGGGGCCGTGGCTGTTGGCCCGCACGCGGCTGATATATTGGGCCCGGTGGCGCTGGCGATCAGGCTGGGAGGCCGTGTCGACGACATGGCCGCGGTTTTCGCGGGATATCCAGGTCTCAGCGAGCTGGGCTTTATCGCTGCCAGAGGCGCCTTGCCACAAAAGCGGGAGAATTAGCTGGCTGTCGGACGGCATCTGGTCAGGCAGGATCTTGGGAGCGTTAAGTAACAACTTAAGGAAAATCGGTAAAATGCAGAGTAGGCCGGAGGCATTTATTGCTACCTGCAACTTGAAATGCGTTATAAACTATAGTTCTTGCTTACTGAAGAAAAAACAGAGCTGTTTTTCTTGTTTTGGTAATGGCAACTGGAGACCAAATGGCTGTGCACAATGTTTCTGAGGATGGAGTCGTAAAAACAAAGGCTAAGATATTAGTCGTTGAAGATGAACCCAGCATTCGCAGCATTGTCGGTACCTATCTTGAGAACGAAGGATACGCTGTTGCGTCCGCGGTGGATGGCCATGTTGCCCTGGAGAAGGCACGGGAATGGGGTCCCGACCTCGTGGTGTTGGACCTGAATTTGCCCGGAATTGACGGTCTGTCAGTGGCTTCGCAGCTCCTTGATGAATCCGATGTTTATATCCTGATGTTATCGGCGCGTAATGAGGAGACTGATCGCGTAACCGGTCTGAGAACTGGCGCTGACGATTACCTGACCAAGCCATTCAGCCCGCGCGAAATGGTCGCGCGCGTGGACGCGATATTGCGCCGCAGCCGCGATGGCCGCAGCGCCTACCGGCCGCTGGTATTCGCCCACGTGAAGATCGACACGAACCGCTACGAGGTCCGTGCCGGGGACGAACTTCTTGATTTGACGCGGACCGAGTTTGATGTGCTTCTGGAGCTGGCACGAAATGCCGGCCGCGTCTTGACGCGCGATCAGCTCATCGACAGCGTATGGGGCAGTGACTTTTTCGGCAACGATCGTGTTGTCGATGTCTATGTTGGGCAGGTCAGGCGCAAAATTGAACAGGCCAGCGGCGAACCGCTTATTCATACGGTTCGCGGCGTCGGCTACAAATTTGTGGATGAACTTGTATGAGACCCTGGCAGCAGCTGCGCTGGAAGATCGCGGCTGCAAATGTGATAGTCGCCGCAGTTGCCGTTCTGACCTATTTTAGTGTGACTGCACTCTCTACGAGGATCGTTCGTCCTGAGACAAACGCCGCCGGCCCGGAGGCGTTTGTCGCCGGCAATGAGGCCGGTACCGGGGAAGTCGCAACCGGCATGCCACGGGACGCACAGGATGTGGTGGGCGGCGCCTACCGCGATTCCACCCCCATCGCGTTAGCCTTCACCGTTATTACAACGTTAGCCGCCAGCCTGCTGCTCACAAAGGTTATCATGGACCCATATGCAAGATGGGAGCATGACAGCCGGCGCATTGCGCGCGGTCTGTACCGCGAGCGCCTCAAGATAGACAGCCATGATGAACTGGGTGAGGTCGCGGCATCATTTAACGTGATGGCCGAGGCCCTGGACAGCGTCCAGCAGAACCGTGTCGCGCTGATTGGATATCTCTCGCACGAACTGCGTACGCCGCTGAGCGGCGTGTCGGGCTATATTGAAGGCATCATGGACGGGCTGTTTCCGGATACGGAGGCGACGCTGGCCCTGATGTACGGTGAGGTGCGGCGCATGCGCCGGCTTGTTGACGATTTGCAGACACTTTCTCGCGTCCAGGCGGGAGAGATATCTCTGCGCATGGGGACGTTCGAACTGCCGGCATTTGTGAAAAAGGCGACGATCAAGCTGCAGCCGCAGTGGATCACCAGCGGCATAAATGTAGAAGTGATTGAGCCGAAAAAACCGCTCGTTGTTATCGCCGATCCCGACCGCGTGGACCAGATTTTGCTCAATCTGCTGGCCAATTCGCTTGCCAACACGCCGGAGGGCGGAACCGTTACCGTGGAGATTTTGCAGGACGGCAGTTCGGCCCGTGTCGACATAACTGATACCGGTTATGGTATTCCGGATGATGAAATGCCCTTTATTTTCGAGCGCTATTACCGCACCAGCAGCACGACCGAGCGCAACGTCAGCGGCAGCGGAATCGGCCTTTCAATCTCACGCCACCTGGCCTGGGCGATGGGCGGCGAATTGGTGGCCGTCAGTGACGGCCCGAATATGGGCAGCACCTTCTCCTTCTTTTTACCGCTTTCAAAGAGCCACGTGGCTTCTGAATAGACCTGCTTGCACCTGTGTATGCGTGATTCCAGGTCGGATTTGTATAGGCGCTGGCAATTGCCTGGCAGCGCGCTGCCAGGACGGCCGAAAGACCGTTCAAATGGCGTAAAATTGACCCCTTTTCGCCGCCCCCAATGTTATACTAAAGAGCAACCGGCCTGAAGTTAAGCCAGTTCATGCGGCGGCGGTCGGGCAGCGGGCAAACCGTTTTGGCGCCGGAGTGCGAGTTATGAATAGAACGCCACAAACGCTTATTGCTATTGTATCCACGGCCATTGCCATCATCGCCGTCAGCGCCCTGGGCGCATTCTATTTCCGCAGCGAGAATAGGCTGCGAGAGGAGGCGGGCGCCGTGTCGATGGCGGCGGCTCTGGACGAAGAGCTGCGCACGGCCGTTGCGCAGGTGGGATTGACTGCAATCGACCTGGGCGCGGCGCCGTCTCCGGAGAAAGTCGCGCTGGGCGAAGCCTTGTTTTACGACAAGGAAATCAGTGGAAATCGTGATATCTCCTGCGCGACCTGCCACCATCCCCTGCTGCACAGCGGCGACGGGCTGGCGCTGCCCTTCGGGACCGGAGCCCGGGGTCTGGGAACATCGAGGCAAATCGCGGTGGATCGCGCCTTTATACCTCGCAATGCACCGGAGATCTTTAATCGCGGCGCACCGCAGTGGACGACGATGTTCTGGGACGGCCGCGTGACGCAGGAGTTTGATCATTTCAAATCCCCGGCGGGTGATGCGCTGCCGCCAGGTCTGGAGAGCCCGCTGGCGGTGCAGGCCATGTTCCCGCCCACATCACGCGATGAAATGCGCG
>JBJYWZ010000658.1:0-2574 GCA_046259725.1 Promineifilaceae bacterium (SeqCode)
GTATAGAGGCGGCAGCCCAGGCTTTCCCAGTTAACGCCGTTGACATACCAGCGATTGTTGCGCGCAAACGGCCGTTCATCGAAGATCTGAAGGGGGTAATTGAGGATCACACCGCCATCGGCAAAAAAATCCCCCGCGCCGAACTGCCGGCCGTCAAACTGCAGGCTTTCAAAATAAAGGGGAATAGCCTGGCTGATGAGCAGGGCGTCAATGACAGCCACATCGGGTGTCCTGTCCGCACTGAATATCTCCGTTTTGCGCTTGCTCACATTCGTGGTCACAATGTAGAGATCCCGAAAGCCCCAGGCGCGAAAATCGGCGAATGTAGCCTTTGAATTGCCCTTGCAGTAGGGCACAATGGCCTCCTTCATCCACTCGTACATGAACTGCATGCTGTTCCAGCCGTAACGGGTCGCCAGGCGGTTCACGGAGGTAATGTTACCCTGCAATCGTCCCAGGAAACGCGCCGGATTACTGTGTTCTGCCGCCCTTCCCGACAGCGCGGCGTTGAAGCCGTCCACATCAAACGAAGCGTAGAAATCGAGAATTTCCTCGACACTCATGCGCATACTGAGCAGCGTGGCCAGTGTCGCCCCGGCGGATGTACCGGCAACGCGTTCGATGGGCTCGAGAATACCTTCCATTTCCAGGACGCGAAGCGCGCCATGATACGCATAGGCTTTACTGCCCCCACCCTGAAACACCAGATTACGAAATGGATACATGATTCAAGTAAAAAAACCGGGTTGCATAGTCGTCCTTCTTACACGCTTAACGATCAGCGATATCGACAATAAGGCCGCTGGTCACCCGCTGAAGTTCGGGGACAGTCACGCGCATCAGGGCGTTTGTCTCGCCTCCCCCGCCAAGAACTTCTGCCAACTGCAGGACTCCCTCATCCAGCAGAGTATCCAGCTTCTGCGGGTGGCCAAATGGGGGCACGGCGCCGATCGGGTAGCCCGTTATCTCCTCCACCTGCCGGCCGTCAGCCATCTTGACGCGCCTGCGCGACATGGCCAATTCATCAGCCAGCCGCTTGCGCAAAATGCGCGTCAGGCCATTTGCAATGACAAGAACCGGACGGCCGTCGGCGATAAACAGCACAGACTTAATGATCTGCTCCGGCTCCACGCCCGCCGCTTCGGCAGCCGCGGCGACGGTCGGCGTTTCCGACTGCAAATGAAGTATTTGAGCCTCAATCTCATTTTGCTCGACGAAGCGAGCCAGGTCTGTCGAATTCATAGTTGACCAGAAAATAAACTTTCTGGAAACCAGGTTCACCGGTACTGATAGTGATAAGAAGCCTTCCATTTCGAAAAACCCGGTTTCTCAGTTTCTCAGATTTCAGGCATAATTCTATCATGATGTTAGGGCGCGTCCCTGTGCCCGTCCAGCTACTGTTGTAGGATCTGAATCTTTTCTTTACCACACCAAGATAGAATGCATGAGTGAGATCATAAGCCGGATTGACCCTGGCGGCGAGGAATTTAATACCAATTTCAAGCATAATAAAGCGCTGGCCGATGAACTGCGGCAGCGGCAGGAAGTAGCGGCATTTTCGCGGTCCGAACGTGTCATTGAGCGCCAGCGCGATCGCGGCAAACTGCTGGTGCACGAACGTATTGACGCCCTGCTGGATCAAGACAGCCCTTTCCTGGAACTGTCTCCGCTGGCCGCTTGGGATATGCATAACGGTGAAGCACCGGCTGCCGGCATCGTGACCGGCATCGGCCGTGTCACTGGCCTGACCTGTATGATTATCGCCAACGATCCCACGGTAAAAGGGGGCACCTATTTCCCGGAGACAGTCAAAAAACATGTTCGCGCCCAGACCATCGCCGAGGAAAACCACTTGCCGACTATTTATCTGGTGGATTCCGGCGGCGCCTTTCTACATCTGCAGGCGGAGGTCTTTCCCGATCGCGAGCATTTCGGCCGTATCTTCTACAATATCGCACGCATGTCGGCCAAAGGCATCACGCAGATCGCCGCCGTGCTCGGATCATGCACCGCCGGCGGGGCCTATATCCCGGCCATGGCCGACGAGACCGTGATCGTCAAGGGTAATGGCACCATCTTTTTAGCCGGACCGCCTTTGGTGAAGGCCGCGACCGGCGAGGAAGTAACGGCGGAAGAGCTAGGCGGCGCAGACGTGCACACGCGCATCAGCGGCGTGGCCGATCATTTCGCGGAGGATGAGGAGCAGGCGCTGGAAAAAGTGCGCGACATCGTCAGCCAGCTCAACCGCCCGCAAACAATGTCCGTGGTCATGCAGGCCGTAGAAGAACCTGTCTATGACCCACAGGAACTTTATGGCGTGGTTCCCGCTGACAGCCGCCAGGCCTATGATGTGCGCGAAGTCATCGCTCGCCTCGTGGACGGCTCGCGACTGAGCGAGTTCAAGGCGCGCTACGGCCCGACCATTGTCTGCGGCTTTGGCCACATTCTGGGCATCCCTGTGGGAATCGTGGCCAACAATGGTCTGCTGTTTGGCGCATCAGCCCTGAAGGCCACCCATTTCATCCAGCTTTGCGGCCAGCGCGGCACGCCGCTTTTGTTCATGCAGAACATTGC
>JBJYWZ010000659.1:0-1877 GCA_046259725.1 Promineifilaceae bacterium (SeqCode)
ACGCATGCCGCCGGCGAGATGCCGCTGCAGGTGAGTTTGTTTGGGCCGGATGGGACGCTGCTGGATGAGGCGAGAAGATAGTGACCAGTGACCAGTGGCCAGTGAACAGTGACCGGTATACTGAATACTGTTTACTGTAAGTAGTTTGATAAAAAAACTTCACACATTCGTAACTGCAACAGGGATGCCGCCAGGATGGCGGCGCTACCAGAGCCAACTTTGAATGTGTTCCGTTATTTGTTGCCGATTACTTACACTGAGTACTGAACGTGATCCTCATTTTAGGGTATGGCAACCCCATGCGCGGGGATGACGCGCTGGGGCAGATAGCGGTTGAGTTCCTGGCGGAGCGTTTTGGCGAGCATGACGGCGTGCATGTGCGCGCGGTGCACCAGCTGACGCCGGACCTGTCAGAGATGCTGGCGGGGTATGAATCGGCCGTGTTGATTGATGCGCGGCACGCGGCGCCGGCCGGACAGGTTTTTGTTGAGGAGGTGCGGGCGGCGGAACGGCTGCCTTCGGGGGCTTTTTCGCATTACGTGACGCCGGGGGAGCTGCTGCTGCTGGCAGACGCGCTTTACGGGAAACGGCCGTGCGTCTATCTGGCGGGGATCACGGGGACGGAGTTTGAGGTCGGCGAGCCGCTGTCGGCGGCGGTGCGTGAGGCGCTGCCCGTGCTCTACGAGACAATCGAGGCGCTGGTGATGCCGGATTTCGGATTTCGGATTTCGGATGTGGGGTAGCCTGAAGGGATTATAGTTCCTTAACACCCCAGAATTCGTTGATACTTTGCCAGCGCACGATTTCGGGTTTCTTGAATTGACGCTGGACCTCGTTGACTGCGGCGCCGCGTATCTCAATATCGTCGTTGCTTTTGGGCCCCATGCCGGAGGCATGGGCCTGAGCAAAGGTGGGCACCTCTTCGGGTTGGAAGCCCATGACGCGGGCAGCAACCATGTCGGTGGCCACGGGATCGGTGCCGGCAATGATGACGTCCATCCTGACCAGCTCGCCATCGCTGGGCCCGTTGCCTTCCATAGCCATGGAGCCGTCGACGACGGTGAGGCCAAGTTTGTTGGCGCGGACCATGTCGAGGATCTCGTAGGCAACGCCCGGCGAGCCCGCGTTGGCGGCGTGGTCATGAACGCGGGAGCGGACCGAGTAGTAGACGGTGCCCGGGTAGAGGCCGATGAGGTTTTTCATGCCCAGGGTGACAGTGGCCATGGTGTGGGTCTTCATCATGGGCACAGAGCAGAGCAGATCGATCTCGGTCAGCGATTGGTGGAGCGTGATCTGGTCGTAGGCGAAACCACCAGGCACAGGAACGTCGACCATTTCGCCGGAGTGGAGATTGACGAGGGGGACTCCCAGGACGCCGGCGAGTTCGCTGTAGCCTAATGTGTCGAAAACGAAGTTCTGCATGCCGTCGAGGATGTCGCGCTTGTTGGTGCGGTAGACCTCTCTGCCGCGGATGTTGAAGCGGTTGACGGCGGCCGATCCTTCGCCGATGAGCACGTCTTTGCCAGAGCGCAGCATGAGCTGCGCCAGGGCCTTGACAACCTCGGGCTTGGTGGTGAAAGTGGGGCTCGCGCCGACGAGATTGGGCTTGAGCAAAATGCGTTCTTTGCCGGCGGGTTAATTTGTCTTGACCTGGGCGGGGGAATGGTTGTATGATATGAATATTCTCTTCCGACTAGAGAGATTTTCGTGCTTATAACAGCCTGAAATAGATCAATAAATAAGGAGTTTGATATGTCAGACGCGACTTATGAGGATGCCCAGATTTTGCTGCAGACGGCCCAATGGTGGACGATGGCCGGCGTTAATGAGGTCATGAACTGGCTCTGGTCGGATGAATTTGAACCCGACTATGAGGC
>JBJYWZ010000659.1:1977-3537 GCA_046259725.1 Promineifilaceae bacterium (SeqCode)
TTAATGAGGTCATGAACTGGCTCTGGTCGGATGAATTTGAACCCGACTATGAGGCATTCGTCGAAAAGTACCCGATCGGCAGTGACAAATTTGGCGAAGTGAACAAGGTGCTGGGCGCTTTTGAAACGGTGGGCGCCTTGTGGCGTAACGGCCTGTTTAATGAAAAGCTGCTGTTCGATTGGATGGCCGTGGGGATGGTGTGGAGCCGCGTGAGCGGCATTGCCCTGGGCATACGGGAAGCAGCCGGGAATGCCAGGCTTTACGAACATTTTGAGGCGATGGCGGCGGCCGCCGAAAATTACTGAGCGGCACGGCTCTCCAGCCTCGTCATCCCTCAAACATCGACCCGATATTAAGGGCCAGCGCGAGGACAAGCAGGAGAACCGATGTAAATAGAACCCAGTAACGTTCGCGCTCCCTCACTATGGCCCACAGACCAGTAACGCCAGAGGAAAAAACGCACAGGAATACGGTGAGATTGTAGACTTGCTGCGCCAACTCAAGGCCTGCCCGCTGATCCGTCTGCGGCATTACCACAAGGGTATTGAGAAGGATCGGCAGAAGCGACATTAAGAGCAGCCACGCTGACCATTTGCCCGTGACTGTCGCCGAAAGCGACAGGAAATCCGAAGGCTGCTGTTCTTTCGATTCATGCATTGCAACTCACTCCCGGTGCCGGTTGACGACAGTGTACCCTGCCACAGTACGACACCGAACATTCACCGACACCAACGAAATCGCTCAAAATCGTTCCACCTGAGGAAATGACCACGCTTTTAGATCAGCGGAAAATTCTCAGTGGGGAAACAGTATTTCGCCGGCAAGAAAGAGGACCAGCAGGGCCCCGACTGCGCTTGAAATATAAACCAGTACGGCTCTCTCCTTGTGCCTGATAATGGCCACGAGGCCGGCGATCAAGGCCATGATTCCGGCTGCCATTCCGGCGAGCATTGTAAGCGCCAGGGCCGGCCTCGCGGCAATATCGGCCAGCATGGTGTCACCCGCCGGAACCGATGAATACAACGAGTTTGTAAACGAGGTGCCCAAAACAAACAACAAGGGCATCACAACGGCCGCCGCGAGCGACCACCTGCCTGCTGTTGTTAACGGCATCATCCTCCAGGAACTTTTTGCCATAAAACCCTCATGAAATCCTTTGCTCTTCGCTGGCATAGTGGAGCGTACAGCCCACCAGGACCACTGAATTGCCTCTGCCGTGCGATGAGACGAGGTCGACCAGGATCGCGCCAAGGCAGCGGCGATCGCTGTTTCTCTCATTTGTTGACATGTTGTGATTCTCCCTGTAGCAGCGGTGAGAAAGAAGAGGCCAGCTCCCACTCTTCCATTCGCGCCTCTCCACGAACAGAAAAACAATACCTGATCTTATTATACTCCTAATCGGGGGTTGTTGATAGGGGAAAGTCGCTGCCGGTTGAGAAAGTGCGGCGGATGACGCCGAAATTTAGCGAGCGGCAGCCTGGGATGACAAATCCCAGGCTGAAGGGTAAAAAGCCTGTTCAAAAAGGCTGGAAACACCTTCGCGCGCAGGTGCATTAATTA
>JBJYWZ010000660.1:0-3229 GCA_046259725.1 Promineifilaceae bacterium (SeqCode)
AATTCAACATTTGGCTGTCTGGTATCGGAATCAGGAAGTGGTTTCAGCTGGGCGGTGAACAGCGGTGAAAATCGCCTGACGCCGTGGAACAATGATCCGGTGTGCGATCGTCCCGGAGAGGCCCTCTATTTGCGTGACGAAGAAACGGCCGAAGTATGGACGACCACGCCCTCTCCCTCAGGTACCGGATCTCCCCGCCTGGTTCGTCACGGTGCCGGCTACACGTGCTTCGAGGCTCATAGCCATGGACTGCGTCAAAATCAACGCATCTTTGTCGCCCCCGAAGATCCCGTCAAGATCGTGCAGCTGCGGCTAGAAAATACCTGGGACCGCCCGCGCCGAATCACTGCCACCTACTACGCCGAGTGGGTACTTGGCGCCCACCGCGACCTCATGCAGCAGTACATCATAGCGGAGTATGATGCCGCCAGCAATGTACTCCTGGCGCGGAATGCATACAACAGCGAATTTGCGGAACGCGTTGCCTTTCTTGCTGCCAGTGAGAAGCCACACGGTCTGACGGCCGATCGCACCGAGTTTCTTGGTAGATTAGGCAGCGTCGCTAGTCCTGCTGCCCTCAGGCGGGTCGGCCTCGCCAGTAACGTGCAGCCGGGACTGGATCCTTGCGCGGCGCTGCAACTGCACGTTGAGCTACAACCGGGAGAAACACAGGAGATTCACTTTGTACTCGGACAGGGTACCAGCCGCGAAGAATCTCTCCGGCTGGCAATTCGTTTTCAAGATAAACACGTGGTCCAGGACGCCTGGCAACATACCAACCAGTTCTGGGACGACTTTCTTGAAAAGGTGCAGATTCAGACACCTGACGAAACAATGAACATAATGCTTAATCGCTGGCTGCCCTATCAGAACCTATCCTGCCGAATTTGGGGGCGTTCCGCCCTATATCAGTCCAGTGGCGCATATGGCTTCCGTGATCAGTTACAGGACGTTCTGGCGCTGCGGCACCACGCGCCCGGGATCGCACGCAAACATATCCTGCGGGCGGCGCAGCACCAGTTCGAGGCCGGCGATGTTCTGCACTGGTGGCACCCGCCCTCAGGCCGGGGCGTTCGCACACGTATCTCGGACGATTTGCTTTGGCTACCCTATGTGACCGCCAGTTACATTACTCTTAACGGGGACTATACCATATTGGACGAGGAAATCCCCTTCCGCCGCGGCGATCCGCTGCGGGCGGATGAAGAAGAACGTTACAGCCATTACGAACTGACGGAAGATAAGGCCTCCCTCTTTGAGCATTGCTGCCGGGCTATCGAGGCGGGAAGCACAGCGGGACCAGATGGGCTGCCGTTGATTGGCGCTGGAGACTGGAATGATGGCTTCAACCGGGTGGGCATCGAGGGTAAAGGCGAAAGTGTATGGCTCGGGTGGTTTCTCTACGCTACGCTGGACAAATTTCTCCCCATTTGCCGCAAGATGGATGACACAAGGCGCGTTCAGAACTTCGAACAGACAATGCTGCAGCTGCAGCAGGCGCTGGCGCACCACACCTGGGATGGAAACTGGTACCGAAGAGCCTACTACGACGATGGCAAACCGCTTGGCTCAGTGGAGAACAAAGAGTGCCGGATCGATTCCATCGCGCAGTCTTGGGCGGTGATCTCCGGAGCCGGAGACCCTGATCGAATTGCCGCAGCGATGGCGTCGATGGAAGAAAACCTTATATGCGATGAGGAGCGAATCGTTCTTCTCTTTACACCGCCGTTTGATAAAAGTGCCAGCGATCCTGGCTATATTAAAGGGTACCCGCCAGGAATCCGTGAAAACGGGGGACAATACACCCACGCCGCTGTCTGGGCCGCCTGGGCCTACGCTGAGCTGGGAAACGGCGACCAGGCTGGTCTGCTCTTCCGCTATCTCAATGCCATCACGCATAGTGATGGGCGCGAAAAGGCGGCCCACTACAGAGTCGAACCTTATGTCACTGCGGCGGACGTATATGGCGCCGCACCATTCACCGGGCGCGGTGGCTGGACCTGGTATACAGGCTCCGCTGGCTGGCTTTATCAGCTTGGCCTCGAGGCAATTCTGGGTCTCAAGCGCCGCGGCAAAACGCTGTCCGTCGCTCCATGCATTCCTGCCAATTGGACAGGCTATACAATCATTTACCGCTATGGCAGTACAGCCTACAAGATTGTGGTGGCAAACCCGGAGCATGTCTGCGCGGGTGTGGCGTCTGTCACCCTGGATGGCGAACCGCTGCCGGACAAACAGGTTGTTCTGGAAGATCATGGTGGGCAGCATATTCTGGATGTCCGTATGGGAAAGGCTCAGCATAGTATGCAAAAAACTGAAAACTAAACATTTTCTTGAGATGATCCCTCTGGCACAGCATTCTTCAATTCCTTTATCTACAGAAATGCTCGCGCCCTATTTAACTATGGTGTTGCGCACGGGAAGATGCTGAATATAATGAGTAGAAGATTCTCGATGGATTCTCTAAGCCATGTGAAGCTCGCTGTAAGCGGGCATTGCTTGATTGAGGTTCCACCCCCTGACCAGAAGCGTTAAGTTTAAAAAAGGATAGAAAAATGACAAAAATCAACAAACTTCTAATTGGAGAAGCCCTTGTAGGGGATGGCAATGAAGTAGCCCACATCGACCTCATCATGGGACCGCGTGGTTCGGCCGCCGAAACCGCGTTTGCCAATGCCTTGACCAATAACAAAGACGGCTTCACCAGTCTGCTGGCCGTCATCACACCCAACCTGATGTGCAAACCGGCCACGGTGATGTTCAACAAGGTCACCATCAAGGGCGCCAAGCAGGCGGTACAGATGTTTGGACCGGCCCAACGCGCCGTAGCGATGGCCGTGGCGGACTCAGTTGAAGATGGCACTATCCCCGCCGACGAGGCTGATGATATCTTCGTTTGTGTGGGCGTTTTCATCCATTGGGATGCCGAGGACGACACCAAGATTCAGCAGTATAACTATGAAGCCACCAGGCTGTCTATCCAGCGAGCTGTCGCCGGTGAACCCACGCCGGCCCAGGTCGTGGCCGAAAAGGGCAATACCGAACATCCCTTCGCAGCCTATAAATAGACGGCGCTTCTTACCTTTCAGATAGGTAAGACATTATCGAATTCTATAGCTCACTTCGATTCAGGGTGGTGCGGTATGCGCACCCGTACTCATAATAATAGAAATACCCTCGTTTAGGAGGGTATTTCTGCATTACGGCACATTAACCGGAAAATCATTCA
>JBJYWZ010000661.1:0-9349 GCA_046259725.1 Promineifilaceae bacterium (SeqCode)
CTGATTTCGGATCCAGCGATTCGCCCGTGATCCTGCTCACACCCCAGGGACGGCCGTTTACGCAAGAAACGGCGGTCGCGCTGGCAGCCAAACCTCACCTCATTCTCCTCTGCGGCCGTTACGAAGGTGTCGATGAGCGCGTACGCCGATATCTGGTAACTGATGAGATTTCGATCGGCGATTATGTCCTCACGGGCGGAGAACTGGGGGCAATGGTCGTGGTCGATGCCGTAACCAGGCAGCTTCCTGACGTTCTGGGCGCCGAAGGAGCGGCCGACGAAGATAGCTTCTCGACTGGATTACTCGAGGGGCCCCATTATACGAGACCGGAGACATTTCGCTCGTGGCCTGTCCCATCCGTATTGCGTTCGGGACATGAAGCGAATATCAAGCGCTGGCGACGTGAAGAAGCGCTGCGGAGAACCTGGCTGCGTAGGCCTGATCTGCTGCTTACGGCCGATCTGAGTGAAGCGGATAAGTTGTTTCTGGCAGTCCTGGCTGTGGAACAGGTCAAAAAAGAACTGGAAGGTGAGGATCCGGACTCCTAGAATTCACCGGCAGCGTGGGGAGAGGGGAGTAGTATGAAGGTGCGTTGGGCCCTGATAGTAAGTATCAACCTTTGTTGTCTTATGGTGCTGCTGTACGGCTACCAGTTGTTTAGCAGCGCTCAAGCAAAAACATCTGTTTATACACCGGTGCTTATTGAGGCTGTATACTACGATGGCTATGAACTGCAGGACGCCGATGAAGCAGTCGCTATCAGAAATCTGAGTGAGGACAGCGTCGATATCGGAGGCTGGCAGCTCTCGGACGGAATCTCGAATAGAGAGATATCGGCGGATACGAAGATTCCGCCTTTTGAATATATCTGGCTGGCGGCAGACGGCGCGGCCTTTCGACGGCACTTTGGATTTTCCCCTGACGCCACGTTGACGTCATGGCCGGGATTTGCCAACAGCGGCGATGAAGTTCTTCTTTATGATATACAAGGCCGCCTTGTTGATGCTGTTGTTTATGGCCAGGGAAATATCGAAACGTCCGGCTGGACGGGTACGGCCGTTCAGCCATACACAGTGCGCGGGGTATTCGCTGCAGAAGGGCAGATCCTTTATCGCAAAATAGACGCTAAGAGCGCCCTCCCCGTGCCCGATAGCAACAGCGCAGCGGACTGGGCACAGGATATTGGCGACGTATCCCAGGGCCGGCGCGTCCGGTTTCCGGGTTGGGACGTGGAGGAATTTATCTTTCCGGTTACCAGCCGGCAGCCATCTTCGCTAACCATTTCCATCGCGCCCGACAACGCATTTGAGACTGTAACGGCTGCGATAGACAGCGCCCGAGAATCAATTCAAATCACGTCACTTACGTTTGAGAATCTGGCTATCTCCAAGTCGCTTGTTGTGGCCTTACATCGTGGCGTGGCTGTACAGATATTGCTCGAGGGCAGCCCGGTTGGAGGCATTGCCGATCAGGAAAAAGCGATCTGCGAGGAAATAGAATCAGCAGGCGGCGAATGCTGGTTCATGATCAGCGATCAAGATCAGCGGATTCACGATCGCTACCGGTTCATGCATGCCAAGTACATGATAATCGATGGAAATCTGGCGCTCGTCAACAGCGAGAACCTTAGTCCAAACAGCATGCCATATGATAGCAAGAGCGATGGCACATGGGGTCGCCGTGGCATTATCGCGATCACGGATGCGCCGGAGATCGTAGCGGCACTGCAGCGCATCTTTGCTCGGGATTTAGACGCGGAAAATCACAGCGACATCGTTCGCTGGCAGGCCGGTCATGCGAAATACGGTTTGCCATCCGCGGGCTTCGTGCCGATTCAACAAAGCGGCGGCGTCACTTATACGGTGCGTTTTCGCGAGGCCGTTCACTTCTCAGATGTTGAGCTGTTCGAGCTGCAGCAGGCGCCCGAAAATCTACTTCGAGATGGGGATGGGATTCTCGGTCTCATCGGAAGCGCAGGAGAGGGCGACACGCTCCTTATCGAGCAGCTACAAGAACGGCCGTATTGGGGCAGTTCATCGAGCAGCAGCGAAGCGGATCCTAATCTCCGGCTTGAATCATTTATAGCTGCCGCCCGGCGCGGGGCAACCGTGCGCTTGCTTTTGGATGACTTCTTTGACGAGGACACAAGTCCCCTCAGCAACGCGGCCACCTGTAACATAGTGAATCAGCTTGCTAAAGAGGAAGGGTTGGCGATTGCATGTAGACAGTCAAATCCTACAGGACTCGGGATTCACAATAAGATGATCCTGGCACATGTAGACGGCCGAGGGTATATACATGTGGGTAGCTGGAACGGCACGGAACTGGCCAGCAAAGGTAATCGCGAAGTGGCCCTGCTTGCGCGGTCGGATGCCGCCTATGATTATCTGTCAGCTATGTTTGAAGGGGACTGGCCCAACAATATCTATTTCCCGCTGCTGGCCCGGGGCTTCTGGGGATATGCCTCGCATCCACTTATAAGCGAGGTACTTTATGATTCTCATGGCCGGGACGAAGCGGAGTTCATTGAGATCGTAAATCCAACTCCAGGCATTGTGGATCTAAGCGGTTTTGGTCTTGGCGACGCTGCCTCACGGGATGATTTCGAAGATGTGCGCCGATTTCCCCAAGGGACGATCATGCAGCCCCACGAGGTCATCGTCGTAGCACTGAGCGCTTCCGGCTTCTACCAGACATATCATTACTGGCCGAATTTTGAGATTATCGATACGATGCCCGCGGTTGTCGACCTGATTGATGACCCCTCGTGGGGAGACACAGCCGCCCTGCTTAGGCTTGGAAACCAGGGGGACGAAGTCATACTACGTGACAAATTCGACGCGGATGTAGATGTAGTGGTCTATGGTTCAGGAAATTACGCAGAGCAGGAAGCCTGTGCCCTGGTAACATCCTCGGGCTACAGTCTGGAGCGAATTCCGTACTGGCGGGATTCGGATAATTGCCCCATAGATTTTCGAGAGTGGCCTATCCCGAATCCGGGAACAGTGCCCTGATGGACTGAGCCGGCGGCTCGTGTACACAAACAGGCCCGCAGTTGGAACGCTGCGGGCCAGATATTAAATTCTAAGTTATTGGCTGTTTCGAAATTTCGGGCAGCTCTAGTTGTCGGATGAGAAAATATTCTCCGGGGAAGCGCCCGATTCGGACGCAGAACTACTTTCGCTACCACTGTTTATCGTGGCTGCACGAGTGGTGATCAAGCCCTCGTAAATAATTGCCGGAGGTTCATACGGAGCACGATCCGCGTGGCTTTTCTCTACAGCATTTTGTTTGACTTCTTCATTTCTCATGATACTTCTCCGTTTATGCTTGATCCATGCAGCTGACGAAAGATCCCAGTCTTACCATAACATTATGGTAAGACCAATTCTAATTATGGACTAACTTTCCGTTCGGGTCAAGGCTAATAATGGCATTTTACGGCAAATTAACTCGAATCTTGCTAATCAAATATCACAACCACCGGCCAAACAAGCGAATTCTTGCGCGGCTGTTGTTAAGTCTTCCTCTTCATAGCGATAGATCTTGGAGAAATCAATTGTTGGAAAGCCTGCGCTTAAACGCTCATACTCATCCTCCGAGATTTCTACGTAAGGCATCTGGTCATACTGGGCATCATAAGCAGGCAAAAAAGCCATGCCGCCGATCTTGTCCTGATGTTCCCATATCCAATGGATGATATCGAGTACTTCGTCCTCTTTGTAAGTAATGGTAACACTCGGGTTATGCTCGGTGTAATGCACCTTGTTTTGCAGCCAATAGTCGCATTGCTCCAATGCGGACCGTTCATTACGTACAATGGCGTTTTCCGGTGCCTTGGCCGGAAAGTGAATGACCCAGGTTGTTGCGTTATCAGGTGTCTGACCATTCTCCGGATCCATTGGTGCGCCGGCATCGCTGAAAACTTTGAGAATTGGGGAGTGGGCGGCGATGCGTACGTTACGAATGTAGTAAGGTGACCAACGCGCATGCAATCCGGAAGAGGAATCCAACAATTGAGAAGAGTTACCAGAAGGTTTTACACAGGAGCAGGCCGCGGACTGGTTAATTCCGAGGATCCCGGCATATTGCGCATTGGTCTCAATAATAGTATCACGTAAACGTTCCTGAATTTCTGGATCCTGGGCGGCCGGGCTGTCCATCTGGCCGTTCAAGTCCACACCCAGCAAACGTTCTTCGGCACAATTATTGCGCCATTCATCACGTAAGCCCGGAAAATAGGTGGCCATGCTTTGAATTGTCCCTATGATCGTTGCCAATTCGACCTTTTCTCTGAGCGACTCAAAATCATCGTCAGCGCGAGCGACTGCGCTGGTAAGATTGCAGAATTGGTATGGTCGAAGAATGATCTCGCCGCAGGGGTTAGTTCCAAAGATGGCTGAGCTGCGCCTTTCAGGGCGGCTCTCTGTGGCGGCCTTGCGATTGAAAATACCTGGCTCTCCACGACCGGACTCTACCATATCCAGAACAAAACGCGTGATTTCGGTCTGCGAAAGTTCACGCTCGGGCCAGACGGCCGAATTATTGGCATTCCAGCGCTGGCTGTTATTTCGCCAGAAGTCCCCATCTTTGCAGTGAAGCATCTCTTTATCATCATAATCGAAGAGCGAAATCATGGCCGTACGCCGTACACCGCCTGACACTGCCGCATCACCCACTGCACACATAATGTCGTGTGCATCAAGCGGGCGGAGGAAGCTGCCCTGCCGGCTCAAAATCCTGGTCCGGGCAAAATCAAGCATCTTGCGCAGGGGCTCTGGTCCTGAAGCGCGGCCACCCTTAACGCGCAGTGGTGCGCCAGCAGGACGTACTTCACTGTAATCGAAGGTGATGTCTTCTCCATTGAACCAGGCAGTCAGCCCGGCGCGTACCGCGTCGGCCCAGCCCTCAGATGAATCTTCCACAACGTGTACCTTTAGCGGGTTTCCGTTTTGGCGCGAGATACGAGGGAACTGTTCAACGTATTGGCTCTCAACCGAATATCCGACTCCGCAGCCACTCATAGATATGATCAGGGCTTCGACAAACGAATCAATGCTGTCCACAGGCATATAGGAACAGTTATAAATCGCGATATTATTGCGCCGGGCAGCCGGTCCGGCCATGGCCAGCAGGCGCATAGAGGGCATCACCTTCATGCTCAGGATACCCTCGCGGATACGAGCATATGTCTCTTGCGGCAGCCGGTATTCGGACAGCTCGCGAAGATATTCAACCGCTCTATCGACCGTTTCAATCCAGGTCTCTCGGCGACCCAGATCGTAATTAAAGCGCGAATATTTGTCGTAGAATTGAAACTGACGAAGTTGAGTCGGGAAGTAGCTGGCTGAAGCATCAAAAGCGTCACGGACTTCGGCCGGGACCGGACGCTGAACGCGCATTTTGGCATGCTCGGCGCGGTAGAGAATGTAATGTTTGGCAGCTTCGTATTCCCCAGCCGCCTGCAGGACCATCTCCACAATATCCTGGACGCCCTCTACTGTAGGCAGGTCGTATTTGGCGGCTACTACATTAGCGACACGGTTTGTTATCTGTTCCACCGGCGTCTGGGGCTGTTTTCCCAGGCTGCTGTAACAGCGGCGCAGCGCGCTCTCGATTCGCTGTAGTTCAAAAGGAACAATTCGGCCGTCCCTCTTAACAATCTGATCCGGCACCTTCACCTTGAAGTAGACACTATCTGACTTATACCCATTCTTGCTGTGGAGTTTCTTTGAACCATTCTTTCTTGTGGTCTGGCCTGTGATAGGTTGCTCAGTCATGCTAATAATCTCCTTGATGTTCCTGATGCCAGCAAACTGTGATAAGTTCAGGCAAAAACAACAGCCGTCATGGCGCAATAACAGCCGCGACGGCGTATAGATTCCTAAATTACTCTCGAAGAAGTTCGTCGATTTCGCTGCGAATTGAAGACAGATCACTCAGCCCGAGATAGACAATGGCGTAACGAATATATGCTACTTCATCAATCTCTTTGAGTTTCTTTATAGCCAGATCGCCTATGTAGCGGCTCTTGATTTCAGAACGGCCGATCTGCTGCAGCTCTGCTTCAATCTCGCCGGCAATACGCTCAACCTCTGAAGCCGGAATCGGCCGTTTCGCACAGGCCACCCATAAACCGGAGATCAGTTTATCGCGGGAGAACTCTTCACGCGTACCGTCTCGTTTTATGACAACTGGAGTAGCCAGAATCGGCCGTTCGTAGGAACTGAAACGCTGATCACAGTTCTCACAGACGCGCCTGCGCCGTGTACCTCCGCGCGCATCGTGACTTGTGTCAATTACACGGGTCTTCCCGTTCCCACAATAGGGGCACTTCATGATATTCAGCGTTCCTCATTTATATTTGCTACGTATCCCCAGGTATTCCGTCAGATGGGCTGAGGGAGCCAAGACCACCATATATGGGTTCAATTCACTTCTTGCCCCCATATCTGGCGCTTGAGAGGGCAGTATTATAGCACGGCACGGCGCCTTGATCAATACGAGTTTACAAACAAAAACCTTAAAATAAACAGTGCCTGCAGGAATGGCCTGCAGTAGTGATTTTTCTGGCAGGGTACCCGCTCAAAATGACCCTATTGGCGAGTGGAAAACAACATTTACCGCCCAAGCGATAGGCGATTTTGATCGCGAAAGTTCCCCCTTTTGTGCCGGGTAGCGCAGTGCCCCGGCACATAAGGGGTGCAGACTAGCGTACAGATATCACCTTAGCATCCTCGGCCCCAAAGTCGCAGGGGTCGTCCGATATCCGCAAGGGGTGTATGAACGAAGGCCACTGGTATTGTTGGCGGCAATACCATTAGCGACGCTTACGCAAGAAAGCCGGTATATCCAGATCATTGATTCTATAATCCGGTTGAACCATATTGCTTGGCTCAGAATTGGAACGTTTGGCGGACGCACCAACTGGTACCGATTCTCTCATAGGCTCCTGGCCTGGAACCTCTCGTGGGCTCGTCTGCGCTACCGGGCGAGACAACTGCCTGACTAACGGCATACCATGCTCAAATCCGGTCGCTATTACCGTGATGCGGATGTCATCGCCCATATTCTCGTCAATAACCGCGCCAAATATCAGGTTGACATCTGGATGCGCGGTCTCACGGATGATTGAAGCCGCCTGGTTAATCTCGTATAGGCTAAGGTTGGGACCACCGGTGACATTGAACAGGATGCCACGCGCGCCGTCAATAGTCACGTCGAGGAGGTGGCTGGACAATGCTTGTTCCGCAGCCTCTCGTGCGCGGTCGTCTCCGGATCCGGTGCCTACGGCCATTAATGCGGCGCCGCCCAGGGACATGATTGTCTTGACGTCTGCGAAATCGAGATTTATCAGACCCGGCACTGTGATTAACTCGCTGATTCCCTGGATGCCTTGGCGCAGAACATCATCAGCCAGTTTGAACGAATCCAGCAAGGAAATTCGCTTGTCAGCCGCCTCCAGCAGCCTGTCGTTGGGAATGACGATGAGTGTGTCAACGTGCTCCTTCAACTGCTCGATACCCGTTTCGGCAATGCGCGAGCGTTGCGCACCCTCAAACGTGAACGGCCGTGTAACGACACCAATCGTCAGGGCACCCGCTTCCCGCGCAACCTTGGCTACGATGGGCGCCGCGCCCGTGCCGGTGCCGCCACCCATACCGGCGGTAACAAAAACCATGTCTGATCCTGCTAACACTGAATGCAGGTCTTCTTCCGATTCTTCAGCCGATTTCCCACCAATCTCCGGATCACCGCCCGAGCCAAGCCCGCGCGTAGTGCGCTCGCCAATAGCGACGCGCTGCCTGGCCTGGCTGCCCATCAGGGCCTGCTGGTCGGTATTGACGGCGATGAAATCAACGCCGACAATACTCTCGTCAATCATGCGGTTGACAGCATTACTGCCGCCACCACCGACACCGACAACGCGGATGAGCGCTGCTCCTTCCTGCTCCGGCATCCTCTGTACTTCGCTCGATCTACTAGTTTTATTCATACTATCCCCTCAATACAAACTACCCTTAATAAGACTACAAAACACTACACTTACCACTACAAACTTTTAACCGCGTCACACCTGCGCTGTGCTTCGCGGAAGAACAACAATTAACCTGGCAGCAACGCCCGAAGAAATGTCCCGACGCGCCGTCCAAACTGCCTTCCTTGCGGGTAACGCGGCCGGTAACTATGGCTGCCGTTGCGTCCCCAATACAGGAGTCCGACGCTCGTAGCATAGGCAGGGCCGTGCAAGTCATCGACCAGGCCCAACAGATTCCGTGGGGCAGCTACACGCGCCGGCACATTAAGAACGCGTTCCGCAACATCAGTGATACCTCTAAGTTGTGCACTGCCGCCCGTCAAGACGATTCCGGCAGGTAGCAATCCGTCATATCCTGACTGCTGAATCGCTTGTAGCACTAACTTAAATATCTCTTCGACACGCGCCTCGATGACATAGGCAAGATCCTGGCGCCCCACTTGAATTTTCTCACCCCCAAAGGGCTCAACCGGGAACACAATGTCGGGATCAATCTGTTTCGGGCGGCAGTCGCCAAACTGAACTTTCACCGTCTCGGCGACTTCATACGGGGCGCGAAGGCCGATCGCGATATCGTTGGTTATCTGGTAACCACCTATAGGAATTACCTTCGTGTACCATATCGTACCGCGGCGATAGAGCGCGATATCTGTAGTACCGCCGCCAATATCGGCGACAATAACGCCCATTTCCCTTTCGTTCGGTTCCAATACCGCTTCGCCAGAAGCCAATACATTCAGCACGTACTCTTCGACATTAACGCCCACGTTGGCCGCGCACTTACCAAGATTGCGCAAGGCCGGCGTGGCCGCAGTTATGATGTGTGTTTCAACCTCCAGGCGATAGCCATGCATCCCAACTGGGTTCTTGACGCCTTTGTGATCGTCAATGGTGAATTCTCGTGGAATCATATGCACGATCTCGCGATTGTAGGGTACCGGGATCGCCTGTGCGGCTTCCAAAGCGCGTTCTATGTCTGCCGCGACAACGCCGTTGTTATCCTGACTGATTGGCGCAAGACCGCGGCTGTTCGTACAGCTTATGTGTTCACCAGCCATGCTTACCAGGGCATCGCTCAATTCGTAACCCGACGACTGTTCAGCCCTTTCGATGGCGCTGGCAACAGCTACAGATGCCTCGCGAACATCAATTACCATGCCTTTGCGCATGCCACGGGACGGCGTCACGCCAACCCCGATAATTTGAAGCTGACCATCAAGGATGGCACCGACAATCGCGCATACCTTCGTCGTGCCTATATCCAGTCCAAAAACAATTTCTTCCATACGTCTTTTCCCTGATCTCTGAAAC
>JBJYWZ010000662.1:0-2056 GCA_046259725.1 Promineifilaceae bacterium (SeqCode)
TATCTGGGCGGGTCCTGGCTCTTCCTGCACGCCGTCTTCGGCCGCCGCTGGCACCGCGTCGCTGCCGGATTCCTGCCCGTCGCCGCCTTCACGGCCTGCATGCTCCTGGCCACCATCCTGCACTGGGATCGCTTCGATCTCAGCCACTTCCCCTTCGTCCTCTGGCTGATCCTTTACGCGGTGACGCCCTTCCTGCTGCCCTTCCTCTGGTGGCGCAACCGGGTTTTCGATCCCGGTACGCCGGAGGCGGACGACGTGGCCGTGCCGCAGGGCGCGCGCTGGGCCCTGGCCGCGCTCGGTGCCCTGCTCCTGCTTTCCGCCCTCTTCGCCTTCCTCGCCCCCGAGCGCTTTGCGCCGCTGTGGCCCTGGCCGCTCACGCCGCTCACGGCGCGCATATTGGGCGGCTGGTTTGTCCTCCTGGGGGCCGGCGGCCTCGTCATTGCCCGCGACACGCGCTGGAGCGCCTGGCGCGTTGGCCTGGAGAGCATCGGCATCTGGCACATTCTCGTGCTGCTGGCGGCGCTGCGCAACCCCGCTGATTTTCCCGGCGGGCTGCTTAACTGGTATCTGATCGCTGTGACGGCCGTGGTGGCCGGGATGGTGATCCTCTACGTGATGATGGAAAGCCGGCGGCGCGCGGCCCGCGAACAGCAAAATCCACGCGTTCTCTAGCGCCGGCGGCGGCTTCAGCCGCAGCTTTCCTCGCTGACCAGCGCTTCAATCCACGGCAGATGCTCGGCGTAATGTTCGGCCGAGTTGCCGTTGATGTAGTTGATAACCGGCGGGCCGTCTTTGGCTCCTTCATCCCCGGCATACGCGCCGTACGGTTTGTACAGGTCGGCCTCGGGCAGCGTTTGCAAGAGGGCCATCATCTGTTCGTGCACGTCGCGCAGCTCTTTCAGCGCTTCCTGCGGCGGCAGGTTGGCGTAGTGCTCGTAGATGGCGTTGTTGATCGCTTCCTCGCTGCCGTTCAGAAATAGATCTTTGGAGATGCCCAGCCCTTCATAACGCGGCTCGCCGCGCAGCAAAAAGAGCATCGAACGCTCCCAGGCGGCCAGGTGCATCAGGTGATCTTTCACCGCCCATCCCGCGGCATCTTTGGCCTCGGCCATCTGCTCCATGCTCAATTGGTCCAGCGCGGTCTGCAGCGCCAGCCAGTTGCTGCCCATATGGTCCATCAACTCCGCCTTCGTCAGTTCAGGTACTTCGCTCATTTTCATTCCTTCACGAATTGATATCGATAAAAGTGCTCACTGCACCATTATAGCCAAAGTTCTACCCATGCGATGGATCTTTCATTGCCGCAGCGCCTGGTTTGAAGTGCGCAATTTATGGCGCTTGAAAACGACTGAAGTCGTCACTACGAACCTGATGCGTTCCCTGTTGGTAAGTTCGAAAAGGGTCTGGCGAAGCTCCGCGTTCAGGGAGCCAAGGGACCGGCTGTCTGGCTTTTGAGCCGCTCTGCGACGGGCCCACGGCCGATGTGCCTGTACAGGATCCAGCCCAGGAGCAGGCTGAGCAGGATATTACCGGAGAGCACGATCTCGCCGGGGTAGATCCTTGCCGCATCGCCCAATACAAGGGCCGGGGCGACGATGCGCGCCGCGAGGAAGATGATCGCCGGTACAAATACGGCCGTGGCGCGGCCCAGGTCCGTTTGGGCGCGCAGCAGGCCGGCGGGAGCGAGGACAAAGAAGAGAAAGACCATGCCGGCCATATAGAGCGGCAGCCCCGGCCAATCGCGATAGGGGGATCCCCAGAGATAGTCGCTGTCGCCAAACAGCAGCATCGTGCCGCCGAAAACGGCCAGCAGTGCCAGGACGTTGTACCGGCGCGCCGCCAGCAGGCCCACGGCCACCAGCATCAAGGCCTGCAGTGGTTCGAAGAGTGCGGCGGCCAGGATTTCATGCGGCTGGAGAAAGCCCGGGGCGCGCTGGCTGAGCTGAACCAGCGGCAGGAGGCCGCTCAACAGTATCAGCCCCACCACGATAAGCGCGCTTCTGGGAAAACGACCCCCGCGCAGCATCGTGTAGAAAATGCCTGCGACCAGCATGCC
>JBJYWZ010000663.1:0-100509 GCA_046259725.1 Promineifilaceae bacterium (SeqCode)
CAACCAACTCTAGTCAACATAATGTTTCTACGACAGTCGCAGCATAACCTATTGCAGATTGATCTAGAGTACAGGTGTGGGGATTGTGGTCTGATGGTTGCTTGAACGTTGTTTGAGAAGATAGCGCATAAGTTATAATTTCCGATAATGCCTATCCAGCAACAGGGTGATGTCGCACGCCACGATGCGAAAATTGGAATTAACGCACACCTGCTTTCACCAGTGTCAGGTTATCGGCGCGCGGGCATCCACCAATATATTGCTCAGGTTCTGCGTAACCTGCCGCGGCTGAACGGCCGTTCACATTACACGATTTATACTCGTGACTGTGCATCGATAGAAGAGCGCGAGGGTTTCAAAGTGGTCTCCAGCAGCTGGCCCACCGAAAAACGCTCGGTTCGTATCCTTTGGGAACAGGTCTCATGGCCCATACAGATAGAACAGGAACAATTTGATCTGCTGCACAGCATGGCGTTTGTAAGTCCCATTTTGAACAAGATTCCAACGATTGTGACTGTCTACGATCTCAGCTTCGTTCATTTTCCGGATACCTTCCCGGCTTTGCAGCGCCTCTATTTGCACAGCCAGACGGCGCGTTCCGTCAGAAGCGCGCGCCGCGTGATTACCATTTCCGAAGCCAGCCGACAGGATCTACACGATTTTTTTGAAATTCCGTTGGACAAGATTGACGTGGTGCTACCCGGAGTCGACCAGGTATTCCGGTCTGTGCCGGCCGATCAGGTCAATGCATTTCGTGAAAAACAGGGGATAACGGGAAGATTTATCCTTCACGTCGGTACACTCCAACCGCGCAAAAATGTCCCTGTCTTGTTGGAAGCGTTTTCCCTATCAAGAGCCAAAGGAACCGTTCTGGTATTGGCGGGTGCGAAAGGGTGGCAGTACGACGAGATTTTTGCGATGATCAAGGATCTCGGTCTCGAACGACGCGTTCATTTCACAGGTTACGTTGCCGATCAAGAACTTCCGCTCTGGTACAATGCGGCCGACGCACTGGTATTTCCTTCAATCTATGAAGGTTTCGGCATGCCGGTATTAGAAGCGATGGCCTGTGGTACGCCGGTGATTGCCGCCCGTACGTCATCGATACCAGAAGCGGGTGGGGAAGCTGCCCTTTATTTTGAACCTCAAGATGCAGCGGCGCTTGCCCGACATATAGATAGCGTGCTTGATGACGATCGACTTGCAAAGCATATGCAGCAAAGCGGTCTGGAGCAGGCGCAAAAATTTTCGTGGGAACAGGCCGGAATTGAAACTTCTCAGGTGTATGCCAGGTCGCTAGCGAAATAATGAGACACCAGACTGTACGGTACATCACAATTGGGACTGACCTGTTGCTGATCAACCTCGCCTTTGTCCTGGCCTATTTGGCGCGCTACGAATGGCAGTGGCTACGACCGGTCCTGTTTCTGGAACCATACAGCGCATACCTGGTCCAGCAGCTTCTGCTAACCGGTTTGCTCATTCTCACCTTTCACCAGCACAAAGTATGGCGCCGGCGCCGCGGAGAGGCCTGGGTCGATGAAATGTCGCGTATCCTTTCGGCAACGGCATCGGGTATTTTTATCCTGGTGGCAATTTCTTTCTTTACCTTACCGGTGCCATTCTCGCGCTTACTGCTTGTCTGGGCCATGTTGTTCATTGTTGTTCTCTTAGGATTGGCGAGGCTGTTACGGCATTGGCTTCTGGGTTTGCTCTACCGGCACGGGACGCTGGTCGATGACGTGGTCGTGATTGGCAGCGGAGAAGTCGGCCGTGGTGTTATCCGCACCTTAATGGCAAGACCCGATCTTGGCTTTAGGATTGTTGGCTATCTTGATGATGGAACAGGCGAGAATAATCTGGGTTCGGGCCGCGTGCCTCATCTGGGCAGCTACAAAGATTTGCGAACAGTTCTTCAAGAACATCCTTCAACCCATTCCGTTTTTGTTGCTTTGCCCGGTGATATGAATCGGCAGATCTTGGCCATAATGCGCGTGGCTCAGTCGCAAAATGTGGGTACACAGGTCGTCCCTGACCTGCTGCAGATGAGCCTGAATCGGGTTGAATTCAATAACATGAGCGGCATTCCCGTTCTTGGTATGCGCGAGGTACGTATAAGCAGTGCCGGCCGGATAGTCAAGCGCGCGATGGATCTGTCAGTGGCGCTGCTTCTAAGCATCCCGGCGTTGATTGTCGGGACACTCATTGCGGCGGCAATCAAACTGGATTCGGAAGGACCGATTTTCTATATGGGCATGCGTGTCGGTAAGGACGGAAAGCAGTTTAAGATGTATAAGTTTCGTTCGATGGTAGCCGATGCCGATGAGCAAAAGCTTGCTCTAGCGGCACAGAACGAAGCGGACGGCCCGATCTTCAAGATCAAAGATGATCCCCGACTGACGAGAGTAGGTCGTGTGCTGCGCCGTACCAGCCTTGATGAACTCCCACAGTTATACAATGTTCTGTTGGGTCAAATGAGTATGGTCGGACCAAGACCGCCGCTTCCTGAGGAGGTCGAAGAATACAAGCCCTGGCATAAACAGCGGCTGACCGTGATCGGCGGCATGACCGGGCTATGGCAGGTCAGCGGCCGTTCCGATCTCACCTTTGACGAACTCTGCCTGCTTGATATTTATTACATCGAAAATTGGTCATTGCCGCTGGACATACGTATCCTCCTGCAAACCGTTCCATATGTCCTCTTTGGTCGCGGGGCATATTAACACGAATGCCTGAACATCTGCAGAAAACATATCAATCGCCGGTGGAAAATCAGGTTACTCACCCATGTCTGGTGCTGAGGGCTGGTGGATTTGCGTAATGTTGCCGTGAAGATCAATGGTGACGTGAAATCCCAGCATTCCTAACATCTCACGCGCCTGCAGCGGAATACCGGCGGCGATGATCTGGTCCATGTCAATGTTGCGCATCTGCGCGTCGAGCGCAGCCTTAGTGAAAAGATCATCTTTGCCCATCATGTTCAACGCCTGCTCGATTGCCAGGTCCTTATTGTCTTCCAACTGCTCCAGAAAAAAAGCGAGCACCTGCCGGTCAACATCCTCGGCAGCGATGTGGCGCAAGAACCCTTCATCGTCAACGACGTAAAATGCTTCGCCGCCGACAATCGCGGTTTTTACCGGTTGGTCAAATTCGTCGTAAATTAATCCGTCAAAGAGCGCCTGATTTGCCATGATCTATCTCATGTATGATCTTGCGTGGCTGAATAAGCTCCGCTAATCGTAAGGAATTCGGCCATATAAAACAAGCTGTATCATACAATTGCCTAGCTTGAGTAAGGATATGGTGCTTATTTGCTTCTCACATTAGTCATGGGCTGATCGCAAAGGGCAAATTCTCCATGAGCAAAATAGCATGGGGTAACAACGGATACATATCTAGTGTATAATCGCTTAATTCGGTAGATGCCAATTTAGAACAGGCAGATAATTTCCTGCCGGAAGAAGCGAAAAAGTTAAGAGGGAAAGCATTGTTTAGACCACTGGACTGGCTTTTAGGTTTATTCTCTTTAGACATTGGAATAGATTTGGGAACAGCAAACACTCTGGTGGCGATTCGTGACCGGGGTATTGTCATAAATGAACCGTCGTGGGTGGCGATCAACAAGCGCACGCGAAGGCCTTTGGCTATTGGATCGGAAGCGCGTGAAATGGTCGGCCGAACGCCCAGTGATATCGTGGCTATACGGCCGTTGCGTGACGGCGTTATCTCAGAATTTGAGATAACGGAAGCGATGCTGAAGTACTTTATAGACAAAGCGCATGAACAGATGCTGGTGCCTTTTCCGCGGCCGCGAGTTGTCGTGGGCGTGCCCAGCGGCGTTACAGAAGTTGAGAAGCGTGCTGTATATGATGCCACTATGTCCGCGGGCGCACGTGAAGCCTTCTTGATTGAAGAGCCGATGGCTGCGGCGATTGGTGCCGGCCTGCCGATCATCGAGTCACGAGGCAGCATGGTGGTCGACATTGGCGGCGGTACTACCGAGGTCGCCGTCTTTGCCATGGGCGGAATTGTGGTCAGCCGGTCAATTCGTGTGGCAGGCGATGAAATGGATGAAGACATCGTCGCCTATGCGCGAAATAAATACAATCTTCTGATAGGCGAACGTATGGCAGAGCGCGCAAAAATCGGCATCGGCTCGGCATTTCCGCTTCCGGAAGAAAAGACGATGACACTGCGCGGACGCAATTTGATTAACGGCCTGCCTCAGACTGTCGAGATCAGCAGCATCGAGCTACGTGAGGCGATGTCCCCTTCGGTCAACGTGATTGTTGATACAGTGCGTGAAGCGCTTGATGATACGCCTCCGGAACTCGTCGCCGACTTGATGGAAAGTGGTGTTTGTCTCGCAGGCGGTGGCGCCAATATTCAGGGGCTTGCCGATCGCCTGGAGGACGCGATCAAAATGCGTGTCTGGGTGGCGGAAGACTCAATGACCTGCGTTGCGCGCGGGGCGGAGCACGTTCTCGAAGACCTGGACAATTATGAACGTGTTTTAGTGGGCTTGCACAGAGGTAGTACCCACCACTAAAGCGCATGATTAGAGTGTGCCGAGCCAAATGTGCGCGCTCGATCTTCTTTCTACATCATGAACCTCGAAGAGGCACAAAAGAGAATTAGATGGGTCACGCTGGGTGTGCTTGTTTTCCTGGCCATCATGCTGACCATTCTTGACCAGACAGGGAATCTGGACTCCGTGTTTGCTTTCATCCGCGATCCTATGTCGATTGCAATGAGTTGGACATCGAAGCGAACGGATGTTGTCGCCGACGCACTGGAGGGCCCGCGCGATTTACAGAGCGCCCGGGCACAAATTGTGGATATGCAGGCGCAAATAGATGCGCTGCAGCGGGAGAACGAGGAGCTAAGAGAAATTCAAGGAGAATACCAACTCTTGGTTGATCTCTTTAACCGTGCAAGACAGGCGCCGGATTTTCAAAGGTTGACCGCATCTGTCATTGGTCAAGATCCCAGCTCGGCTGTGCATAGTATTGTGATTGACAAGGGAGCCAGGGACGGAATTGCCGTCGGAATGCCCGTGGAGAGCGCTCGAGGTCTCGTTGGACAGGTCTACCGCATAACGGCAAATTCCGCACAGGTCGTTCTAATTACCGACAGTTCGAGCGCGATACCGGCGCGCCTAGGAACGTCCCGCGCCACCGGTATCTTGCGCGGAGGCGGTCTGGGTGGCGTGCTTACGATAGATTGGATTGATCTGAAACACCAGGTTGAAGTGGGAGAGGTGGTATTGACCTCGGGATTGGGCGGCCGTTTTCCGCAGGATCTGATAATCGGACGTGTTATTGAAGTCGATCGTCGCGAGGCGGAACTGTTCCAGCGCGCCGTCGTCCAACCTGCAGCGGATTTCGATGCTCTGGAAATTGTGTTTGTGATCACCAACTTCGAGCCGGTTGATGCATCCGTATTTGATGAGACGGAGCCATAGTGTTCTCATCAATTCTATCAGCCGTGCCTATTATGGCCCTTCTGACGATCTTTCAGACGGTTATTTTGCCGAGATTTTCACCCCTTGAAGCGGATCCATCCCTGCCTTTCCTCGTTGCACTGGCCTGGGGCTTACTTAGCAACAGCGAAGAAGGCGTCATTTGGGCTTTCATTGGCGGGCTATTTATGGATATATTTACCATAGCACCGGCCGGTGGATTATCGTTGAGCTATATGGCGGGCGTGTTCGCGGCAAGCATGATGAGCGATCTTCTGCCGCCTAATCGCCTGCTGATTCCGGTAATTTCAGCAGTTGTTGCGACGATTATCCAGCAGCTAGTTTATCTGTTGTACTTGCGTATTTTTGGCATCCCGGTCAATGCAAACCCACTGATTTTTGTGCAGGTGATTGTGGTGCAGTCAATATTGATTATGCCGATTTACTGGCTGATTTCCTTGATTAAGCGCCTCATGCGGCCAAGGCCGGTGCAGGTTTAGGAAACTACCGGTCGCCGGTGTTGAACTGTCATGTCTCGAATTGGTTGGGAACGAATAGAAGATCTCGAATTACGTGAAGATGAAAATATTGGGCTGCGAGGCCGCATTGTTTTCCTTCGTGTAGTTATTGTGCTGGCTCTGGCGCTGCTGGTATATCGGGTTTGGTGGATCCAACAAACGCGAGGACCGGAGCTGGAAGAACTAGCCACCGAAAACCAATTTGCCGTATTGCAGACGGACGCCCCACGCGGTGTTATTTTTGACCGGAATGGGGAACTACTGGCGATTAACCAACCCAGCTTCGACGTCACAATCACACCAGCCTTTTTGCCTGATACTGAAGAGGAGCGGCAGGCCGTATATGAACGGCTTTCACTGCTTACCGGTGTGCCAGTAACAAACACAGTGGAGCAGCAGATTCTGGTTGAAGCGGCCAATCCCGAGCTTGTCAGCACTTATACCCGACTGGCTGAAATCTATGGAGCTTCTGTGCAAGAGACGCTAGATCAGGCAGGGGTCGTACCCAAGCTGCCGGACAGTATTTCTAAAATTGTGCAGGAAAGAAGTTTCGCCCAATACGTGCCCGCCGTCATCACAACCGGCCTGCCAATTGACCAGGCTTATACGATCGAACAGGAAAGCATTTTCCTGCCGGGCGTGCGCGTATTGCCAAGACCTCTGCGTGAATATCCCACCGGCGAATACACCTCCCATATCATAGGCTTTATGGGCCCGATACCCAACGAGGATTGGATTGATGTGCTGGGGTATGAACGTGATGATCGCGTGGGCTGGTCGGGGTTGGAATCATCAATGGAACTCGAGTTGTCCGGTACAAAAGGACAACGAACGATTGAACAGGATTGGACAGGAAGAGAAGTCAGGCAGATAGGAACTTCGCAAGAACCTGTCGCCGGTTTGAATTTGCATACGACGCTGGATATCAACTTGCAGGAGAGTGCTTTTAAGATACTGCAAGAGTTTATGGAAGCGAATCGCACGACCCCGCGAACGGACGAAATCACCGGCGAGAGAACCCTCCCCGAAATTGAACAGGCAGTCGTAGTTGCGATGAAGCCCAAGACCGGTGAAGTCCTGGCCATGGTCAATTTTCCCACGTTTGACAACAATCGTTTTCAAACGGAGGTGCCTGTCGATTATTATCTGCGCCTGGCGCGTAATGACTATACGCCTCTAGTTAACCATGCTATTAGTGGTACATATCCGCCTGGATCGACCTTTAAGCTGGTGCCGGCGTCGGGTGCACTTCAGGAGGGTATCATTTCGCCGGAGCGCCTGCTTACGGCGCCGGGGCAAATCGAAATTCCAAATCGTTTTGCGCCAAATGACCCCGGGCGCGCCCAGACCTTTGTTTGCTGGAAGCGGGACGGTCATGGTTTGATGGATATGCGCCAGGGTATAGCTAATTCTTGCGATATTTACTTCTACAAGATTAGTGGTGGATATGACCAGGATGGGGAGTATGTTGAGGGGTTAGGGGTCGATCGTATCAGCAATTACGCCAACCAGTTTGGATTCGGCCGTGTTCAAGGTATCGAGCTGCCGCTGGAATCTGAAGGTAACGTCCCGACCAGGGCATGGAAACGGCGCACACAAGGTGAGCCCTGGTCAACAGGTGATGATTACAACCTTGGAATCGGCCAGGGGTTCATGACCGCCACGCCGCTGCAAGTGGCGCAGATGGGGGCCGTTGTCGCCAATGGTGGTTTCCTCTTTCGACCCACGATAATTCACCATATGAGCGACGAAGACGGCAATGTCGTCATTGTCGATGACGACAGTCAGGTAGTGGTGCGGGCGCATCCTGGCCCCAATGGTGAAACGGTTCTCGTTGATGGGGAAGGCAACCCACTGAACGATCCCGCCCTTAATATCGAGTTTGATGCCAATGGGGAATATATATTCCAACCAGAGGTGATTGATGCCGTGGACGTTGACAGCCAGTACGTAAACGTGGTTGCAGAAGGTATGCGGCTGGTAAACACGCGTATTGACGAGGAACGTTACTATACGGGAGCGACCTACGTGGACTGGCTGGATAAATTTGGTATAGCCACGGCAGGCAAGACCGGAACCTCGGAGTACTGCGATAATATTGCCATCGAACGTGGCTGGTGCCGATTTGAAGAGCGTGCGGTTCAGCCTACTCATGCGTGGTACGTAGGCTACGCTCCGTACGATGACCCTGAAATCGTCGTGGCCGTTTTCATCTTTAATGGTGGCGAAGGTTCAGCATGGGCTGCCCCTGTTGCCTGTCATGTGATGGCATCCTATTTTGGCGTGGGTCAATATGCGCCGAATTTAACTCGCGGTGAGTGGGAGGAGTCGTTGCTGCAAGATAATCGCGCCTGCAGTTCCAGTATTTTCAACCCGATCATAGAGCCGGAATCGTTTGCCCCCGATCCTGAACCGGAGCCTGAAACCCTTCCTGGGGAAGGTGCGGCGCCTGCTCTGCAAGAAGAAGGATCGACACCGATCGAAGAGCCTGATGTCAATATTGAACCTGTGGAGACACCAGAGACCTAGCTCTTCTTCCGGGTACCTTCTTAAGGCCACTTAATTGTGCTATCATTGGCCTATGACAACTTTCTTTATTGTACGTCATGGTGAAAATGATTGGGTAAAGAAGAACCGCCTGGCGGGCTGGTTGCCTGGCGTTCACCTAAATGAAAATGGGGTGCAGCAGGCCCAAGACGCCGGCGCGCGCCTCGCACCACAATCCATCAAGGCTATCTACAGCAGTCCGGTAACGCGTTGCGTAGAAACGGCCGAGATCATCGCCCCATATTTTCAATTACCGGTATTATTGAACGAAGCTTTTGGCGAGACGCGCTACGGCGACTGGGAAGGAAAGAAAGTAAAAAAACTGGCCAAGAAACCCGAATGGCAAATTGTCCAGTTCTTTCCGAGCAGGAACCGCTTTCCGTCCGGAGAAGCATTGCGGGAAGTACAGTTTCGAGCTGTGCAGGCGATGGAGAAGTTGAGCGAGCAGCATAAGTCCGAATCCGTGGTAGTCGTCTCGCACGCCGATATTATTAAGCTTGTCCTGGCGCATTATCTTGGTGTGCACATTGATTTGTTTCAGCGAATTGCCGTGTCGCCGGCGTCGGTAAGTGTTTTACATCTCTCAGAGAAAGGGTATGTGCGTGTGCTGAGGGTCAACGACGATGGTCCTATGAAGCCGATCGCTTCCCAGCACAAGGAATCAAGTAAAGAGTAGCTTGGAATGGCTCACCAAATAGAACTCAATCCGGTATCACACCTGACGGTCGGAACAATTGGTCCTCCTGGTAGTCGAACGTTTTATTTACAGGGTGGCCGGGGTTCGCAAACTATTTCGCTGGTCATAGAGAAAGAGCAGGCGGCGATGTTGGCCAGCAGCCTTGAATCTTTTCTGCAGGAGCTTGATGAAAAGCATCCATTGGCGACGCGAAGCTCGGACGAATCAATTTTGCAGGATATGAGACTTCGCGAACCTGTCGAAGAGCTATTTCGTGTGGGCAATATGGGGATGGGTTTTAATGAATCCGCGAACCAGATTGTTCTTGTCGCATACGAACTTGTGGATGAGGACGAAGAACCCAATGTTGTCAGTTTCTGGGCCAACCGCAGCCAAATGGACTCGCTGGTAACCCGTGCCCGCGAGGTTGTCGCCGCCGGACGGCCAATTTGTGGTAACTGCGGACGACCGATGGATCCTGAAGGTCATTTCTGCCCCAATCGCAATGGCCATCGTCACTGAGCCGCGGGAAAATGGATTCGCAGACGAAGGCTGAGATTCTCCATGTCCTGCGATCGGGGACGATGGAGATTGAGGGGGTTCTGCCGTGGAGTTCCAATTACGCATTTCTGGTAACGGTTTGCGTAGACGAAGCGGAAGTTACTGCGGTCTACAAACCACGTCGCGGGGAGCGACCGTTATGGGATTTTCCACGAGGAACGCTAAGCCTGCGCGAACAAAGCGCATTCATTGTAAGCGAACAGTTGGGTTGGGACCTTGTGCCGCCAACTGCGTTGCGCCGCGGCGAACATGGTCCGGGTTCGGTTCAATATTTTGTCCCACATGATCCTGCCCAGCATTATTTCACCATCGAGTCAGATCCGATTTTTCGCATACCGTTGCAGAAGATGGCTTTGCTTGATGTGGTGATCAACAACGCGGATCGAAAGGGTGGGCACGTTCTTGTCGAAAACAATGCCCAAGATGGTGCAGATTCCTTAATCGATCCGGCCAAGATATGGGGTATTGACCACGGGATTTGTTTTCATGAAGAATACAAATTGCGAACTGTCATCTGGGAATTTGCAGGTGAACCTATACCTCCCAGACTTCTATCGGACCTGCGCTTTTTCCTGGGTGAACTGGAAGAACCTGAAAGTCGCCTTCGTTCACGGCTTAAAGCACTGCTTAACAGCGGTGAGATTGGTGCGCTCATGAGCCGCGTTAAGCGGCTGATCAAAGAAGGCGTCTTTCCTGAACCGGGCCCGGGACGCCATTATCCCTGGCCGCCGGTCTGATAGAAGCAGCTGTTTTCTGGGAGTTTGTTAGTGGAGAAAATGCCAGTTAGAATTGCCTCCTTTAGGGGGGATTAACATCGGCAGTGAGCCGTAAAAAAACCGATCTCTCACTCGTCAATTAAGCATGAGAGAGACGCAAGCGAAGGAACGGCCGAATCATACTTTATTCGAGGTACACAAAGATGCAGAAAGAACAAGTAATCATTATTGGGTCCGGACCCGCAGGTCTTGCAGCGGCTTTATATACAGCTCGCGCGCAGTTGAACCCATTGATTATCGCCGGGACAATGATTGGCGGCCAGATCGCCATCACATATGAAATCGAAAACTATCCCGGATTTTTTTCTAAAGAGAGCACGCCAACGGGTCCCGAACTGGTTGAAATCATGCAGATGCAGGCCGAGCATTTTGGTGCACGGCTGGCTTATGACGAGGTCATCGAAGTTGACTTCAGCAGCGGATCACCTTTTACCATCAAGACGTATGGTGAAGAGTATCAGGCGGATGCTGTCATAGTCTGCGCTGGCGCTTCGCCTCGCCACCTGAATGTGCCAGGCGAGGAGGAGTTCATTGGTCGCGGCGTGAGCTACTGTGGTACCTGCGATGGCTTCTTCTTCAGGGGCAAAGACGTCGTGGTTGTCGGCGGCGGCGACAGCGCCATGGAGGAAGGTCTATTCCTGACGCGCTTTGCCGATAAAGTTGAGGTCATTCATAGGCGAGATGAACTACGTGCCGGACCGACATTACAGCGACGGGCCCTTGGAAATGAGAAGATATCGTTTGTTTGGGATACCGTCATTGATGAGATTGTTGGTAACGGCATGGTAACGGGTGTGAAGGTTACAAATCGCCGTACCGGCGAGACCGAAGAACGAGCGACGGACGGTGTGTTCATTTTTATTGGTCATTATCCCAACAGCAAGTTTTTGACGGGCCAGGTGGCGATGGATGAGCATGGTTACATCATCACCGATGAAATGATGCGTACAAATGTCCCCGGCGTCTTTGCTGCTGGAGAAATCCAGGACCCGGTTTATAGACAGGTTGCTACATCCGTCGGCCAGGGAGCCGCAGCCGGGATACAGGTCGAGCGCTGGTTGAGCGAACGGGAATAAATCTCCATAAGTGCATGGTCAATAGGGAAATAGCCCCGCGCTTCTCTCAGGCGGGGCTTTTTTTGAAAGGAATATCGTCTTAGGATACTTGTTTCTGCTATGATTGATCGTGGCAATAGTGTTCCAGGTTTCCTGTTGGTGGCAGTCTTCTAGCAACCAGAGAGGTCCCAAAAAAGAAGAGAAAAAATTGAGGTGTTTTTCTTAGACGGAAGGTTCAGCGGGAACGGCCTCATGGTAAACTTTTACCAGGTCCTCAAAGCTGGTAATGGGGGCCACTTTTTCCATAAAGGCATGGATCGAAGAGCTGTTGGCACGAATCTCGCGCAGCATGGGGCCAATAGGATTGCTGCCCTGTGCGCCTCCCGGTTCGGCCGCATAAGCTCCGTAAAAGGCGAAATAAGCCTGATTTAGCTTGCGAATGATGTAACCGTGCTCGAGAAACTCGCGCCGGCGCTCTTCCATATAGGTCTCTGCCTCTTCGATACGGCCGTCGGCAAGTAGTTCTTCAACCCTAATTCGCGTATTGGCCAATTCGGTCTGAAAGTCAAACGCAGGGGGGTCGGCCGTTTGCGGTGCCGATTCCTTGGCTTCATCAGGAGGTAAGGGCAGGAACTCGGGGTAGTACCGTTCGACCACAATCTGGCCTAACTCCTCATCGACCAGCGATGCCACCGTTTCATTAATGATTCGCACATCAGGATCGAGGCCATATCTGATCCCGAGTGGACGTAAAGTCAGCCAGTGGTGAGCCCATTCATGGGTTACCACCTCAGCAAGCCGGTTAATATCGCTTGTCTCGACAATCATGGAGGGGTAGGTGCCGATACCACCGAGAGGTACGACAAGGCCGGACTGATCGAGGTCGTCCAGGACTGCGTCTTCGATTACCTCTTTAACCGGCGTAGTCAGCCCTTGTTCTAGCGTAACCTGGTATGCTTTCTCAATGCGGTCGCGAGGTGAAACGACCAGTAGAGATGGAAGCTCAGTTACATGCATCAACACAGGTGGCCATGCCTGTCCCATCAGGCTGAATTCTTGCTCGCTCAGGATTTCGGCTACTTGCTCCTGAACGATGGCTTCAGCCAAAGGCTGCTTTTCTTCAATAGCGGCTCTCGTGGTTTGCAGCTCTTCCTGGATCGCCTGTGATTCGTTTTCGGGATTCAAAATATCGGGATCCGCGTAAATGCGATTGAGCTCACCCTCAAGTAACTGTGACTGGTGCACCAGTGCAAGATAGTCAAGGACTACCTCTTTTCTTGCTTCTTCGCTCAGAAACTCCTGGCCGCCTGAAAGAATTGCTTCTCCTTTTTGCCCAAACGCGCTCGACTCCCAGACAAGGAAGTCATATTCGAGCAGGCCCACGATGCTCTGTAAAAGGGTGTCTTCGTTCGCAGATTTGGTCCATTCCGGCGCCAGAACCAGGATAGTGGCAAAGAACATCAGCAGTACAAGTACGGTGCGCAGAATACGACGAAAAATCATATGTTGATCTTAGTTAATGTAATCTCGTGAGGCAACGAGCAGCAAACCGGACTTATCACCGGTTAATTCTACTTTTTTGTTGCCCAATCCAGCCTTGGCGCTTACTATATTTAACAGGTGCGACAATAATTTGCCATGGGCGCCGCACTATTAACAACACATCATAAAGGAGAATCCAATGAACGATACTGTTTACAAGAAAATTAATATCACGGGTACGTCGACGACGAGTGTTGAAGATGCGGTGCAAAATGCGGTCAAAAAGGCGAGCGAGACAGTACGAAACCTGCGCTGGTTCGAGGTAAAAGAGGTCAGGGGCGCGATTCTAGATGATGGCTCACTGCAATGGCAGGTCACCGTAAAGATCGGGTTTGCTCTCGAATAATTGGTTAACTACAGAGAATGAAAAAGGCAGCCGCAACAAAACCGTGTTGCGGCTGCCTGTATCATTTCATCGTACCAACAAGCATTCTAGCGAGTGGTAGCAGCGTCCTTAATCAATCGTCTGCGGAGACATTTCATGTTCCGTAGAATCACCCTCACGAAACATCTCGATACGGCCTTCTTGCCTGCTCAGTCGTGATGATAGCATGCCGGCTGCAACGACAAGAACTGTACTAATCACCATAAGAGCCAAGATTACTATTACAAGAATCATGCGATTTCCTTACATTATTCTAGCAGGTAAGAACAGTGCCCTTGGATACGTTTACTCTTCCCTGATTCCATGATTATAAGGGTTCGTTTGAAGACTGTCTACCCCCAACAGGCAATTTCACAGGCCCTTAACTGTCAAAATAGGCTGCCTTAAGGAAGGAAATAGCGTGTCTTAAGACTTTCATTAAGTTCGAGTTCTGGGACGGTAACCCAGCTTGGAGGAGAGATCAAATGCCGCATCACGAACCAGGCTCGCCGCCATTTTGATGTTCTCGCTGTCGAGACGGTTTTTTGGACCATAGACGCTGATCGCCGCCTTTGCCTGCCCATCAACATTAATTATCGGTGCGCCGATGGCAACCAGTCCGGGTTCCAACATTTCGTCTGATAAGGCATAACCCTGGTGCGAAAACTGGGCCAGCAGACAGTTTAAGGTTTCAGGATCTGTTATTGTATGTGGCGTAATCGCAGAGAGCTCGCGTTTGAAATAGTCATTGCGCTGCTGCTGGGGCCAAGAAGCGAGCAAAGCCAGCCCGGTCGAGGTACCGTGCAGCGGCCAGCGCGTGCCGATTGAACGTACGCCGCTGACGAGATGTTCGCCGATGATCTCGTCGATAATCACCATCTCATCGCCAGAGAGAATTTCCAGCGAGGCTGTTTCACCGCTTGATTCGGCAAGCATTTCCAGAGTCGAATGTGCCAGAAACCGCAGGTCAATGTTGCGCAAAGCATAGCCGGCCATGGCTACCAATTCCAGCCCCAATATGTAGCTTTCGCCGCCGCTGCCGCGCGCAACCAGCCCTTCACTTTCAAGCGCAGACAGGAGCCTGAAAAGAGTCGTCTTGTTCAGGTCAAGTGCGCGTGTCAGTTCTGCGAGCGTCCATTCGGGTTTCTGATCGTCGAAGCACTTGAGAATCGCTACAGCGCGTAGTACGGATTGTGTCCCGGGATATGCTTTGGCCGGTTGGCTCATTTGAGACCTGGCATGATCGATTCAAGCATGTGCAAGACGCGCCGGTTCAGGAGCTGCTTTCCTCGGGATGGCTTTCGTCTCCAGACTCAAGTGCCTCCGGTTCGGTTGCGTCCCCGGCGGGAATCTGTTTTGCTTCCAGGGCGCCGATGCCCAGGGGCTGCCATTTTTTCTGAAGTTCGCCGCTGCGCAGGCGATGCTCAGCTCCACCTCGGGCATGAACTGCGCTGAATCCTTCCGGTTCAATGAACATGCGCTCTCCCTCCAACAGGGCGTAAATGCCTTCCTGGCCGGGTTCCGGACGTGGTTCGATCAAGGATTCCTGGTCGGCAATCGCTTCCGGATCGTAATCCTTTGGTTCGCTGTAAGTGGTCACGAATCCTTCAAAATTTCGCAGGATAACTTTTCCAGGGCCCTGTGATAGAACATAATTGGGCTGGACTGGTATTTTCCCGCCGCCTCCCGGAGCATCGACAACGTAGGTAGGTACGGCATAACCGGACGTATGGCCGCGCAACCCTTCCATAATCTCGATTCCTCTACTGACAGATGTACGGAAATGCCCTGACCCTTCCACGAGATCGCATTGATACAGGTAATAGGGTCTTACGCGGATCTTGACCAGCTCATGAACCAATTTGCGCTGTATGCGCACAGAGTCATTTACGCCGGCCAAAAGAACGCTTTGATTACCAAGCGGCACGCCCGCTTTGGTCAGACGATCGGCGGCGGCGGCCAGTTCCGGCGTAATTTCCTTGGGATGATTGACGTGGATGTTGATCCACAGTGGATGGTAGCGAGAGACTGTATCGCAGAAAGCCTGATCGACGCGCATGGGCAGGAACACGGGAACGCGTGAACCAATGCGAACGATCTCCACATGCGGAATGGCTCGCAGCCGCGACAAGATCATGTCCAGTAGTTTGGGGGCGAGGACCATAGGATCTCCCCCAGAGAGCAGGACGTCGCGAATCTGTGGTGTATTCTCAATGTACTCGATCTGGGCATCAAACTCCGCGCGGCTAAAAGTCTGCGTCGGATCTCCAACAATCCGGCTGCGCGTGCAGTAACGGCAGTAGCTGGCGCACTGTGTTGTCACCAGCATCAATACGCGGTCCGGATATCGGTGGACGAGGCCGGGAACGGGTGAATGCTTATCTTCCGAAAGAGAATCTTCCATCATTGATTCGAATGACACCATTTCGCGGGCCGTGGGAATGATCTGGCGGCGTACCGGACAGCCAGGATCATCAGGATCAATAAGACTGGCGAAATAAGGCGTCACATCGACGCGAAAGAGTCCATTCGTACCAAGCGCTTTCCTTTCGGACTCGGTCAGGTTGATGACCTTGGCGATCTCGTCGACGCTGTTCAGACGGTGGCTCATTTGCCAGCGCCAGTCCAACCACTGTTCATCGGGTACGTCTTGCCAGTAGGGCGCTCGTGTGTGGACCTTGTCCATTTCCTGCAAATCTGTATTACTCATGGTTGGTTCTTCCTGATTTGTGCTCGTAATATGAAATCCTGCTGCCGAATATTCGAGAAATCGAGAGACTCTGCGGCGGTAAAACTAATCTCACTTGCTATGTTTCATAATGTGAAACATCGTTTCATATTTGTACTGATTATAGCCCAGTTGTTATTCACATGCACGATAACAATCTTTGTTCACGGCCGCTGCCAGGGAGCGTATCATCACCCGGAAGAGGAAAGCATCTCAATCATTTTTTGCTGCCTGAACAATACGACCGTACCCAGTAGGAGCAACAAAGTCCCGGCCAGGCCGATAAAGCTGACCAGTAGATATTGGCCCTGGGCGAAAAATATGCCAGTTAGAAAACTCGCCGCACCGCTTCCAAGGGCGACTAACATTTCGCTGGCGCCTTGCGCACGCCCGCGTTCCTGCTGGGCCAGAGCATCTGAGAGCAGCGTGGATCCTGCTACAAAACAGAAGTTCCAGCCCAGACCAAGCAGAAATAGGGCCAGGCCTAGAATGGGGACGCGCAAAGAGAGCGGGGCTAATACACAGGAGGACATAAGCACGGCCGTACCGGCAACAATCATCTGGATTCTGCCAAAGCGATCGATCAACCAGCCGGTGAACCAGGAGAGACCAAACATGCCCAACGTATGTGCCATAATGACGCCGGAGATGGCCGTTGTCGAATGATCATGCCGGTTCATGTGTAATGGGGTAATAACCATTAACATGGCCATGACAAAGTAGCTGAGCACCATAGACAGGACGGCCAACTGAACCATTGGCGCAGCGAAAATCTCGCGCAGCGGACGGCCGTCAGCGGCGGTATTCTCGATGTTTTGCGGATCTTCAGCCGCTTCCTGATCGGCGATCCCCTGCCCAAGCTGCTGTGGATCGGGGCGCAGGAACAGGAAGACCACGCTGATCGTGATTATCAGGAGAAGTGCTGAAACTACAAATGGACCTGCCCACTCAGACCTGCCCATGCTGCTCATCCAGCCGGTGCTCAATGGAACAAGGAGAGGGCCGAGAATGGCGCCGATTGTTCCGGCAGAAACGATGATTCCTATTACTTTCGCTCTGCGGCTGAACGAGAAAACTTCAGCCCCGATATAGCGACTTTGATCGCTGGCCGCGCGCGCCATTCCCAGAAGCAGGGCGCCGGCCATAAAGACCCTGAAATTCATCATGCTCACAGCCCAAACTGAGATGATGCTGCCCAGGACAGCGATCGCATAGCCCAAACTGAGTGACAATCGACGGCCTATACGATCCATCAGGTAGCCAAAGGGTACGGCGAAAGCGGCGCGTCCGACAAGACCCAGCGTGTTCGGCCATCCTGCGGCGATATCATTTCCAGACAGCTCCGCTGCAATAATTGGTGACAGGGTGAAAGTGGCGATCATGCTGGCGGAAAAGAGCCCGGAGGAGGTGAACAGGACTGCAACAATGCGCTCTTGTACCCGTCGTAAAGATTGATCGATTGCGCTCATCTGGTTCTGTATCTATATAATCAGTGACGCTGCTGCTGACAGCTTCTGCGCGGCCCTTTTGAGTCTAAAAAGCGTGTGCTAAAATCAAATTTTCAGGGAATCTGGCGTACTGCTTGCAGCAGCATACCATGTTCGAGCAGGCTCATATTATAAGAGCACACACGAATTGTACCAATTCTGGCTGCCATGATTGATAACAGCGACGAGTTCACGCAAAAACGCGAACGAATGGTCAGAGAACAGATCGCGGGCCGGGGGATAGAGGATACGGCCGTACTGCGCGCGATGCGCATTGTCCCCCGGGAAATATTCGTGCCCGAACGATACCGGCGCTACGCGTATGATGACACGCCCCTGCCCATACCGGGGAAACAGACGATTTCACAACCTTATGTTGTAGCCCTGATGATCAGCCGGCTTGAGCTGGATGCAGATGATTGCGTCCTGGAAATAGGTACCGGATCCGGCTATGCTGCGGCACTGTTGGGCCAGATCGTGCGAGAGGTGCATACGGTGGAACGCATCATGGAGCTCGTCAAATATGCTCGCGAGCGTCTGGAACTGCTGGGCTACGATAACATACACGTCCACCGCGGTGACGGCACGCTCGGCTGGGAGCCGGAAGCGCCGTATGACGGCATCATCGTGGCTGCTGGGGGACCATCCGTGCCCGAATCTTTGAAGCGCCAGCTTGCGGAAAACGGGCGCCTGATAATTCCTGTCGGCCGTTCTGAGCGCCAACAGAATCTCATCCGCGTGATCAAGTCAGGTGAAGACAAGTTCGAGGAATCAGACCTGGGCGCCGTAGCCTTTGTGCCGCTGATAGGCGACGAAGGCTGGTAAATTTAGAAAGGCCAGAGCTGGAGTATTAGCATTGCTGTCGCCGTGACGGTCAAGTTGTCCACACCCCAGATAGAAATCGCCTCAACCAGAGTCGTGGCCAGAGCGACGACGAGCGCCGGAGAAACGGCGGCGATTGGCGTTACCTCAGGCATGCCGGGCATCATCCACAATGCCAGCCACGTGCCAACAGCCGTTGCAACGAAGAACCCCGTTGATCCTTCAAGCGTGCGTTTGCTGGTGTGGACCCAGTATTCGCGGGTTCCATACCTGCCGATCACCGGAGCAAGACCGTCACCAAGCGTCAAGGGCATCAACGCAGCCACCATCAAAGGGGGCGTGTCCCAGAAAACATAGACAACCGCAGCGGCGGCCAGAGGAAAGTAAACGGTGCCCAGATTCTGGGGGTTACTGCTGGCCATAGACTGAAAGAAGCCATAACGCCAGTCAAGGAAGGTAAGCACGGCGAATGCAAAGCAGGTCAGGATGATGGGCCAGGGAGAAGTGAAGATGAAAGGAGCGACCCAAAAAAGCAAGCCAACGCCTACGTGAATGACTTTTCGCGTGAAAGAGTTGCTGTACCTGCGCCATTTACGCAGGAATTCCGTCAATCCGATGAGGGCAAAGATATAAGCCGTACAAAGTACTAATCCAATCCAGGTATTCACGATCTATGGCCAGGAAATCATAACAGCAGGATACATGGCTACTTTACGCATCCGCTGACTTCTCGTTTCCAGTTTTATACAATCAGGTGGTCGTACAGCATATCCAGGCTGAGGTCGGGAACCACGGACTCCGGACATTGCAGCGTCAGGCTTGCTGCGGCAGCCCCCAGGCGCATGCATTCCAGGGTTGGCAGGTCATTGAGCATGCCGAACATAACTGCCGCCGTGACGGCATCGCCTGTCCCTGTTGAATCAACATGTTTGCTGTAAGAAGGTGGGATATAGCCGGTTTCGCTGCTGGTGGCGTAGTCAAGTCCAAAATCGGACAGTGTGATCACAACGTGGTCCACACCCATGTTAACCAGCCGGCGAGCCTGGGCAAGACTGGTATCAGGGCTGTAGCCTGCGAAATCGATATCCAGTAATCTTGCTTCTTCGACCTCATTAGGCACCAGGAGATGCAGGTGGGAGAGATACGGTCGAAGTTTGTGGGCGAGCCTGGCTGAGGAAGGGTCGGCGCATAATGGGATGTCATATTTTTCAGCGAGACGAACGGCCGTTTTCAGAGCAGATTCGGTCAGGCTGCCGTCAACCATGATCATGTCTGCATCGCGAAACAAGCGCCGCAGCCCGTTCAGGTACGCCGGCGTGATGACCTCCATCACACGAGCATCATCCAGGGCCACAGACAGGCCGCCGTTACTGTCCAACAAAGCCATATAGGCACCGGAGTTTGCGCCGGAAACTGTCAGCGCGTATTCCAGGTTGACGCCTGAACTGCCGGTCTGCTCCATCAAATGCTGACCGGTTGCATCGTCACCGACAGCCGTGATTAACAATACCTCCGCTCCTAATCGCGCCAGGTTTTCGGCCACGTTTCTTGCCGTTCCACCACGCGAATAGCGGATAATGGCCGGATTGGATGATCCTGGTTCGAGACCCGCTTGCGGTATACCTTTTGCATCGAGAAGTGCGCCGCCAATAGCGAGGATGTGGCTTCCCATTTGAATTCCCTCCAGCCTTCTGTAAATGTTACTATTTCTTAATCGGCCGAATCAGGACCATCATCATCGCTAATCGCGTCATGATCCTCGTACGGCATTTCTGTGAAATGGGCCGGATAACTGCCGCCCAAATCTGAAGCTACTTGAAGCTGATTTTGCAGAAGCTGCAATCGCGGCATGAGTTGTGCCGGTAGCGGCACCTCTCCTTCAGATTCCAGGGCCATTTTTTCCATAGCCTCAATGGACCGTATGGCGATAATCTCGGCAAATGTTCCCTGGTAACCCTGCTGGTGAGCCTGTGCCATACCTTCGGCGATAGCCTTGAACAGTTCAATCCCGGCATCTGCTCGTGCCAGTTCCATTTCTTCCTCAGCGACAGCATCTCCTTCAGCCAAAGTGCGCCGTTTCTGGCTGTCCCAATAGCTGCGCCAATATTGAATGTGCAGGTCTGTCACATCGTCGGGGAAGTGGAACCCGCCAATACGCACACGCATCAAATCGATCCCTTTTTCACGAAGCTTTATTTTCGCCGCGCGTTCTACACTACGACTGATCGTAAGGTGCGCGCCAATTTCCGTTTGTTCATCTTGGAGCAGTTCGTTGAGCGAGAAGGATCCTATGGTGGCCGTCAGCGCGCCCTTTACCGCACCGAGAGCTTCCGTTTGCCAATCGCTCGTTTTCCCCCCGGGTAGATTGGTCTGGCTGTAAGTAATCTCGCGCAGCGTATCGTGGTCGTATGGATAAGGCTGCTGTACGGATGGCACCATATCGGGAGCGCGAACACGAAAAGTGACACTCACTTCTGTGACTATTTCCAGTCCCTCCCTGGAGCGTAATCTAACCTCCGGGTCGGTACGGTCTTGTGGTCGAAGGTCATACAGCGTGTGAACATACTCGAAGCGGTCAAGGGCGTGTTCCCCCGGTCCAATTACGCGGTAATACCGTCCGTTTATTTCAGTGACGGCAGCGTGCCCGATTGGAAGCACGATTCGCCCCGGGCCACCGACGCGCAAACGGGCGGATTCCAGTCGTTTTGCTTCAAGATCACTGGGCGATGCAATTACTGTCGCACCCCTGGATAAACGCGGATCACGCAGCCGCCGTAAGAAACCACGCGCTTTTTCCCGATCCGGCAAATTGTAGAGATGGTACACAAGGTTGGTTGCGATTTCATAAGCGAGTAACCAGCCCAGTAAGATTGGAATGAAGTGACGCAGCACACGGGGCAGAAATATGGTGGCAAAATTCAATCCCCAGGCGGGAACAATCTGCAATATTGATAGGGGCAGGTCTTCCGGCTGGACCACGATTCGTTCCATTTGCCAGACGAAGATCCAATAAGCCACAAGGAGGAATACCAAGAACAACAGGTACAGGGTTCGTTTTGAAGGCAGTCGTCTGCTGCGCTGGCTTGTGCTTCTCTGGCTCTGGGACGTCTCGCTAGCCGACACTGTTATTATCCTCTGGTACCGATGGAGGCTGGGACACTTGCAGCTGAGTGGAAGATTCCATGGCCAGGCTGGCCAGAACCTGGCTGGAGAGATACGTCTGCGAAGAGTCTTTTGGCAAAGCGTCGATAATACGAAGGGTGACAATTTGCGGGAGGTCTGCCTGTTCTCCCTGCCGTATCTCATCGATACTCTGCATGATCTTCTCGATGATTTCAACCTGGGCCCTGGCTTTGGCAAATTTGACTATCTTTAATGCTTCCGCGTCACCCAGGGCAGCCCGCGCGCGTATTTGACTCTGCCAGGGTGCACGCCAGTTTTCCAGACGTTGGGCAATGATTTCATCCGGCAGCTTCTTCGGCTCCACCTTCACGCCGTGAACTTTAATGCCGTATTGATCAAATGCTGTGCGCAGTTGGCGACGAACACGCTGCTGTATCCCATTTAATATCGCGGGGTCCTGCCACAGTTCATCAAGCGTGAACTGGGCGATCTCGCTGATCATGTAGCTTGTAGCCTGGGGCGCCAACTGCTCGCTCCATGGACGCGGCTTGTTATCCTGATCAAATGTATTGAGCTGGCTTGCCCATAATACGGCCGAGCTGCTGTAGGGATATTCCAGATGATCGTCAGGATGATCGCTTTCTGACTGCTTCACCTGGAAGGTGACGCCAACGCTCGTTTCAATCGGTATGCCGTCGCGTGTGTTTGCGATGGCCGTGGCTTTACGCTTATGCAAACGCAGATCTATAGGCTGAAACGGCACTTCCCCAAACTTTAGCTGGACAAATCCGGGCCCCATCGCGCGAAGATTTGTGTTGTCGTCTCTGCCGACCACAATAGATTGGTGGCTTGGCACCATACCCGCTCCCAACGTCCTGAAGCTCGGACTGGGGGAATTGGGATCAATTACAATCTTTTTGCGAGCAATTCCGGAGCCCTGTTGAACTGAGGCTGAAGGGCCGAAAAGCAAAGCTGCTCTCAGCATCATGGCGATGCCTTTTAGCCAGTTCTCCCCCTCGTGATGGGGCAGTACAAATTGGGCATAGTAAATGATTCCAAAAGCTAAGGAAAAAATGGCGACTACAAACCAGACAACGGCTATGAACCAGCCATAAGGCACACCTCGGTAATCCTCAAAAAACAACCCTGCCACGATTGGAAGAGCGAATATGAGCAAAATGAGCACAAGTGCGCCATTTCTCGACTGCTGCTTGGCTTGAGATTTGGATTTCGCCACGGTTTGCACCTGAAGCGGCAGCGTTGTAACTGCCATAAATTGCACTGCAAATTGTATGCAAACTATACCATACTTGGGTTGCGTATGAGAAACTTGCGCATATTCCCGCGCGCCGCATTGCCCTATAGTCAGGCGGTCAGCCAGCCGCATAGTAAGCCAAGATTGGTCTAATCTGGGAACGATTGACGCCCTAAAGAAGGTTGCTATAATTCGTGCTCCGTGGGGCGGTTAGCTCAGTTGGTCAGAGCGCTACGTTGACATCGTAGAGGTCACAAGTTCGAGTCTTGTACCGCCCACCATAATATAAAAAGCCGCGTGAGCGGCTTTTTTGTTTTGTGGATTACGTATATTATTGGTTCAGGTTGACTGGGCCGCATCTATGAGGTGAAAACGCGGTTTTTCAGCCGGTACGAAGGCGGGATCGCCCCATCGCGTACGGCGCAATCCCTGGTCCATGACGAACCATAACGAACGAGTCAACAGCGGGTTTTTAAACCAGTAGGCAGTGCGCGCCAACCGCGTGCGCAGATCAAGCTGCTGGAAAAGTGGATAGTCTAGAAGCTGCTGGCGATAGCCGGCAAAGCTGAAGTCGCTGCGGGAGAATGCGTCTTCGATAGCTGTAGTCGCGACCTCGCCATAGCCGAGCGCAAAGGAAATGCCTTCACCCAACAGCGGGTCTGCGCCGGCGGCATCGCCAACCAACAATACGCGCGGCATTGAGAAATGGTTGTCACGGCTCCACCAGCGAATGGGATGGCCCTTCAGTTTGTAGTCATCAAGATCTCTGCCTCGTTCTGCCATCGAACGGCGCAGTATATCCTTCAGATCCGCCTTTGGTCGCTCCGATCGTGCGCGGCTGTCGAACAGCCCGCGGTTCATGAAAGGTTGGCCGTTAACAAGGCTGGGGAAATCCCAGTAATAGCCCTGTAATCCATCGACCATCGGCGTGAAGTCGAATACGGCAACATGATTACGAAATTCCGGCTGCACGGCCGCATTTTCCGGCGTCAATACTTCCATGAGGCGCGCGACGTGTGAGTCGCCGGGCCACTTTAGTTTGCGGCGTATGAAGCTGCGTGAGCCGTCAGCCGCCACGAGCACTTTGGCGTGGAAAATGCCTTTCTCCGTCTCTACTTCGATATAATCCGCATGCCGCGTAACATTCAGCACCGCCTCGCCCTGGCGCACGCGAACGCCGAGCTTTTCGGCCGTTTGCACCAGCCAATGATCAAACTGATCGCGCCGTGTTATGCGGAAAACAGGATCGCCAAAGAACGAATAGCTCTGGTCCTGGTATAACAGGCGTGCCTCTTTAATCTCGAAGTTTGGAATTTCAAAGGGCAAGCCGAGACGCGCAAGTATATTTTGGCCCAGGTGCGTGACGCCGCCGCCGCACAGTTTCTCGCGAGGGTGGATCGCCTTATCCACGATGACGATACGTTCCGCCCAGGACGGATTTTGCCTCACCAAATGAAGCGCCGTCGACGTTCCAGAAGGTCCTGAGCCAACTATCAGTACATCAACATTTTCAATCTGAGACATAAACGATTCGTGGTTACCTGATCTTGAATTAGGAGTGAACCGATTTCAGGCGCCACTCTATCGAGTTTAAACCAGGATGCCTCGAAATGCTATTTTTGATTGATTTTTCAAACGAGATTATTCCCCGCTGACTACCGGCAGCAGCACGGCATGGGAATAGATAAATGCCATTTCCGTGCTGATGTCCGATGAAGAATGCGGTACTTCCCGGTTGCCCAGCTCATCGACCGCCTGGCTGCGAAACTGGTATATCGCAGAGGAATCAGGGGGAGAGAAAACGGCATTGGTTGCCGGTGTGTCGCTTAACCAGGATTGCCACGTCTCTTCTCCTTTTTGGCGGTATTCAATGTTATATGCAGCGACTCCACTTAAGGCATCGACTCCCTGCCAAAATATCCTATAGACGCCGGCTTGTTCAAAGAAATACAGTTTGCGCACGTTCGAAGCCGGTGGCTGCGAGTCGATGCCAAAGCGATTGGCAGTAGAGGGATATTCGTTGCCGGATTCTGTCCTGACCAGCACTCTCCAATAGAGCTGAGCATAATCAGTGCCAAAATCCACCGTTGTGCTGAGGATCGCACCCGGCCATTCTTCGCTGACGATAAGATCCTCAAATGCTTCATCTTCAGCGACCTGGAAAATAGTGGCCTTAACTTTTTCCTGGTTTTCAATTTGCCAGGAAAAGGCGATATCGCGCTCGCTTAGCCAGCTTCCGTCTGACGGCGATCTCGTGTCTGCCTGGGGAAGCAGCTCAATGGGCAGCAATCGGATCGCGTCAAACCAGACGCCACGTCCACTATCTGTCTCAGTGAGATCGCTGAGGGAGACGGTGGTCTGGCTGCCGGCATTGAGCGTGAATTCACCAAGTGAAGTCCAAAGCCCGACGCGATCGTTTTGATCGACAATAGTGCTGCTGGAACCTTTGGCATGTTCCACAACATAATGTGCACCTGACGTTTCCGGCTCCCCGGTATTGCAGTAAGGCGCGTAGACTTCAATGCGGTATCGGCCGCTTTCAGGGATCAGTGGATGCCAGGCACCTGAATTGGCCGATTTGGCGGGATCAGTGGTTGACCATGTGTACCAGGAATGTGCATTGTGACCGCACTGAAGCGGCCCATCATACCAGTTGGCGTTACTTTTCTGGAAACTTGAGCTAAGTTCATCTATATAAATATAAGGATGTTCAATGCCTGTGCGCGCGGCGACGTCACCGCGCATTTTGGGGAGCAGAGCATGCGCGACGCCACCCGGACATTCGGTCGTGCCGTAGACATCGCGATGTCCCATCAGGTTCGGCAGCCCCCAATCAATATTGGGCAGCGTATCGCTGGCGTCCAGGACGTCAATATTCTTTTGATCAGCTTTCCATGCAAAGAGATCAATTGCCGAATCATACATAGGTCCCGGTGGGGTCGTCAGAGAATAGTTGCCGATCATTGCCAGGGCCATCGTGCCCGCATTCGCCCCGGAAGCGTGAATGCCAACGACGTCATCGCCGCCCAAATGCCCCTCGTATATCACGCCTTTTGTGTCGACAAGGAAGTTATAACCAATATCCGCCCAGCCGCGGCCTGATGTATGGTAAGCCCATATCGCGCGTACGATCGCCGCGGAGTCACCATCAGCTCCAGTCCCTGAGACAGTGTGATGCAATATCAGGTGGGTCACAGGTTCGTATTCGAGACCATCCGTATAGTCACAGGCCGGATTCGTGCACCAGACGTCACGGCTGATCACGAAGGGTTTGGGATTGTCGGTAGCAGCATCAGTAGTGAATCCCGGCTCCCGGGAGCTGTCAAGCTCCTGCTGCTGCAGGATCATTTCTTCTACGGTCGGTCCATCTGTAGAATCGATGAAGGTGAGTCGCAGTTCGCGCAAGAGGGGCATGCTCAATGGATCCGCGCCGCTCAGTGTAATCCTGTACTGCATGAATTGATGTTTTGTGTCGCCCGCAGGGACGATCAACATCTCGCCTACAACGTCTTCATCGTCCGGCTGCATCCAATCAAATGCCGCGTGTATCGAGATCCAATCTCCCAATTCAGCGGGATCGCTTCCGGTGCGCAGTTCAACCTGTATTTCACTGTTTTCCGGCTGATCAATGATCCATTGTGGAACCAGTGCGTTAAACTCGATCGGCGCCTTCAACGGACCTGATAGATAGACGCCGGCGCTCGCATCGCGGTCAGGCATTATGCCTTCCGGCAGCAGGGCCATGTCGGAAGCATGGTCGCCCTGGAAGTCTCCCGGCGAGATCACGAGATCCTGCATAATTATCGCCGGAGCTTGCGCTTCTACGGTTCTCTGGAAAGACGGGGTTTCTAATGGTGCGATGCGGTTGCAGGACGTAACCGCGACGGTCAGAAGCAGCAGGAAAAAGTATCTCGACATCTTATCTCATCACTCCTCTAGCACATGCTATTTCATGATCGATAGCTGCGTTACTCAACCAGCAAGCGTTACACACGCCCCTAAGCATACTAATAGCCCAAGTTTATGTCAACTAAATTTGATACCCGCTCATTTCTTGCGGCGGCATTGAGCAATACAGCGAGATGGTCCATGCGAAGGTGTTCGATCTCCCTGGTCAATCCGGCGCGATGAGGGCTCATCACGACGTTTTCAAGCTCCCAGAACGGGTATTCGGCGGGAAATGTCGAAGCGCGACTTTGTTCATCCTCGGGATAGCTATACCAGACATCCAGCCCGGCGGCCCCCAGGGCGCGGTTCTTAAGTGCCTTAAAAAGCGCTTCTTCATCAACAATGCGAGCACGGCCGATATTGACTAAAACACTCTCAGGCGGCAGCAATGCCAGCTCGCGATCGCCGATCAACCCTTCAGTCTCAGGGGTAAGGGGCAGGGCGACAATGAGTGTCTGTGCACGGGGAAGTAGATCGTTCAGCTTCTGGGGAGGGTATATTTCATCAGCAATCTCATCTGAATCCCCGGGGGCTGCGCTGCGCCTGGTAGCAATGACGTTCATGCCCATTGACTTGCAAATCCGGGCAACGCGACGGCCGATCTCACCGTAACCCAGGATAAGGGCCGTTCTGTTGTTCAGCGTCAGCGAGGGGGCCGGCTTCTGATAGCGCAGTCGCCAGTCTCCCTTTCTTAGCGCCTGGTCCATGGGAATGAGATTCTTTGCAGCCGCCAACAAGAGCGCCGCCGCCATTTCGGCGACCGGCGTTGCATTGTGGTGCAGGTTGTGAAGCGCTATACCCGGAAAATCGGCCAGCAGATCCCGCGTTTCAGGCGGAATTCCCGTCCAGGGTACTATCAGCATCTTCAGGTCGTCATTGGCCAGGAGTAGTTCACGGTCAGGTCGGCCCGAAACCAATATGTGAATATCTCCAGACTTTGCACTCTTTTCACCGCTCGTCAGACGAACAGCGGGATCGAGTTGGGCGGAAAGATAGTCTGCGATCTGCGAATCAAGTTCAGACAAATAATGGACATTGAGGGTCATAGTTCATTTCCAGGAACAGAATCGTTCAGATGATCTAAATAGGGTCAGGTCTGGGCGATCTCAATCGACAGCAGCGGGCACATCTTTGAGTTTGGCCGCTCCATTTTTGTATCGGCTGTGCCGCACGCCTTCCAGTGTATAAATGATGAGTGCCAGCCAGATGAAGACAAAGCCCAGTAGCTGACTGCGATTGAAGGGTTCGTCGTAAACAAATAGGCCTAGTAAGAACTGCATCGTGGGCGCTATATACTGCAGCAAGCCAAGATTGGTGAGCGTGATGCGCTTGGCGGCGGCACCGAACAGTAGGAGTGGTATTCCGGTGACCAGGCCCGTTCCCACCAGCAAAAGTGTTATCCGAGGATCGCCGCCGGCAAAAGAACCTGTTCCATTCGCGTTTAACACGAGCAGGTAAGCCAGGGCCGGAATAAAGTAAACAGCCGTTTCGAATGTGAGGCCTTCCGTGCTGTCCAATGATCCTGTTTTACGCAGCAGACCGTAAAAACCAAAGCTGAGCGCCAGTGTAATGGCTATCCAGGGGAAAGATCCATAGACGGCCGTCAGGTAGAGCACGCCTCCAGCGGCCAAAAGCAGAGCAACCATTTGTGCGCCGCGCAAGCGTTCATGTAAGAACAATAAGCCCAGCAGGACGTTTATTAACGGGTTAATGAAGTACCCGAGGCTGGTCTCAATGATGTAGCCCGCATTGACGGCCCAGATATAGGTCAGCCAGTTTACGGCGAGCAGTGTGGCGGTGGCCAGATAGGTTAGAATCAGTCGTCGTTCGTGCAGGCTTGGGCGCAGCCAGCGCCAGTGCCTCCTGAAAGTCAGCAAGGCGGCGACAAACACCAGCGTCCAGACCATACGATTGGCCAGGATCTCCGGAGCGGGCACCGTTTTCAGCGCCTTCCAGTAGATAGGCAGAAGCCCCCATAATGTATAGGCGCCGATGCCATATAGGGTGCCGCGGCTAATTTTCATAGATGGCCGGAAGCGCGGTTTTCTCTAGCGACCTTGCCACTCCGCTTTGCGCTTGTTGACAAAGGCGTCCATGCCCTCTTTTTGATCTTGCGTACTGAAGAGCATAAAGAAGAGATTGCGTTCCAGGTCAAGACCCGCGTGCAGCGGAGTTTCATAGACGTTATTGATAGCTCTCTTGGCCAGGCGGACAGCGATTGGTGCGCGGGCCGCGATTTCGGCGGCAAGCGTCTTCGCCTCGCCGAGATAGGATTCTAATGGGGCGACGCGGTTGACGAGACCAAACTGCAGGGCTTCTTCAGCGCTCAGCATTCGGCCGTTCAGGACCATTTCCATGGCGACAGCTTTGCCCACGGCATGGGTCAGGCGCTGTGTGCCGCCTGCTCCAGGGATGACGCCGATGTTAATCTCGGGCTGCCCGAACTTAGCGCTACTGCTGGCCACGATCATGTCGCAGGCCATGGCCAGTTCGCACCCTCCTCCCAGCACATAGCCGGATACGGCGGCAATAACGGGCTTGTTAATTTTAGCCAGACGATCCCATTGGTCGATAAAGGAATTCATGAGCATATCCACCGGCGTGGTGTCTCCGGCCATGAACTTAATATCAGCCCCGGCGGCGAACGCCTTATCATTTCCGGTAATCACCAGGCAGCCGACACTATCATCTTTGTCAAATGCCTCCAGCGCATCCAGTAACTCCTGCATCAGTTCGGGACTCAATGCATTGTATGCTTTGGGTCTGTTGAGCTGAACGATACCTACATGGTCCTCCGTATTAACGAGAATGAAGTTGTATGCCATGTGACCTCCTCACATTATGGATGGCTGCGGTTAATGAGCAGAGCTGCTGCCCTTTCTGAATAGTGTGGCTGACCGCTAGACGCGATAGTCGGTTTCATCTTTTGGCCACAATCGCCAGGCTACGATCATGTATGCAATTGTCGCGGTCAGATATAGGTTATTGAGCTGCCCGACGTCCGGTTCAGGGTAAGGCGCAAGAACGATCCAGGTTGTAAAGCTTTGTACGGACTGGACGACGACGGTTCCAAGCAAGCTTCCGGTTCGCAACCGAATCAGGCCATAGAGAATGCCCCAGATGATGAAGTAAATATACCCGGCCATGCTTTCCGCATAAGACTCCTGGAAGAATAGGATGGCGATGAGGCCGAAGATGATGCCGGAGACCATTGTCGCGGTTAACGGCCCACGCCAATCTGAGACAGTGCGGAAAATCAGGCCATAAGTCCAGATCTGGGTCGCGAAGGCTTCAAAAAGCAGCAAATAAATGTAGGTACGTCCGGCGTCCGGCGGGCGCGATTCAATCGCCCAAGGAGCGATAGTGACGAAGAAGATGCGCAGGAGCAGGAAGATGATCCAGAGCAGGGATGCGAATCCCAATCCCGCGGTAAATGGCCGACCACCGCGCAAACCCATCGCCGCTGCCCCATACCATCGGAGCCCCAGCAGCCAGCTGCTAATTGCTGCCGAGGATAGGACAAGGGCTGTCATGGCCTGGTTGGAGACAGCTGCCACATCCCAGATAGCAGCGGCCGCAGATACAACCAGCACGGCCACGGCTGCCGGCCCAACGATGGAGAGTACTGCGCGGATGGCCGCTGCCTGGCCGGTCACTGTTTGCTTCGACTGATTCGACATGGGCCGATTGTAGCACCGAATATTTGGCAGCGTAAATCGTTCTGTCATTGGAACTCACTCGCTCGGCAACCTACTCTCGGATAAACTCCGGCCCGTGGAAACGAGACAGGAACAGTCGATCAATCTACAACTTATCATGCTGATGGCGGCGCGGTTCGTTTTGAATACCGGACTTCGTTTTGTCTATCCCTTCGCACCTGAACTGGCACGCGGATTAAATGTTCCTCGCCAGGATATTTACTATCTGATCACCTTAAGAAATCTGACCGGTTTCTTAAGCCCGTTATTTGGTCCGCTATCTGAACGCTATGGCCGTCGATCCGTCCTGGTGCTGGGAATGTTGATATTTTCAGCGGGAGCACTGATGGTCGTGCTCTGGCCATATTACTGGATCCTGGGAGCTGCGCTCTGCGCAACAGGAATTGCCAAGATATTATACGATCCCGCGATGCAGGCCTATGTCGGTGAGGAAGTGCCATACCAGCGACGTGGGCGGGCTATTGCTATTACCGAATACTCTTGGTCCCTGGCCCTTATCGTCGGCGTTCCCATCGTCGGCCTCATTATGCAGCAGCAAGGCTGGCGTTCTCCTTTCCTTTGGCTGGGCATCGGCGGTATTATTGCCGCCGTGCTCCTATGGCGAACAATTCATTCGCGCGTTGAACAGAACAAGGCATCTGCCAAGAAAGCCGCGGTTATGAATGTCCTGAGGCAGAACCCCGTTGTCATTTATGCGGCGCTGTACATGATTCTCTTTGTCGCGGCCAATGAAATGCTGTTTATTGTTTTTGGCGGTTGGATGGAAGATTCATTTGGCCTGAGCCTCACCAGTCTGGGCGTCGCCACGGCCATTATTGGTGGGGCTGAATTGACCGGGGAAACTATATCCGGTTGGTCCGTCGACCGGTATGGCAAACGACCGGTAATTATCTTTTTCGGAGCCGTCACGGTGCTCTGTAATATGCTCCTGCCTGTGACCAGCACGACACTGGCCGGTGCCTTGGCCACCCTTTTTGTTCTTTTCTTGTCTTTTGAAATAACAATTGTAGGCGGCATTCCGCTGATGACGGAACTGGTTCCCCAGGCGCGAGCCGTCGTGATGTCCATCATTTTGGCAGCGATGTTTGCCGGTCGGACATTGGGTTCGTTTCTTGGTCCGATAGTCTGGAATTCGTTCGGGTTTAGTGCCGCGGGAATCATCTGGGCCGCGGTTGCCGGCGTGGCTATCTTGATACTATACAGAAAAGTCAAAGTGGATGCGTAACCGCTGCCAATTTGATTTGACCGATCCGGGCGAGTCTGCATCAGTGAACGCAAACAGCTATACTAGACTGTCCGCCCCGGTAACACTCGGGGCAGGTTTACTTGAAGTGGAGAATGAAAGATGGATGCACTTTGGAACGCTTTACAGCAAGGTGGCATAGAATCATGGCTGATACTGATCGGCGCCATCGTCGTGGGTGTAATCATACTGCGCATCGTTTTTGAACTGGCCGATATCGTTATAAAAATAGGTTGTTTCTTGGCTTTCGTCATCGGAATCGGATGGTTGTTGTATACGATTTTTGGCGGCTGATAGAGAGGAATATTTATGTCTGGAATGAGAAGGGCGACCGTTTATAAGCTGGCATCATCAGCTCATGAAGCCGGGCTGGAGGTTATGAGAGGCAGCTTGCACCAGGATAATGAGGGGTTTTGGATCATCAACGGCCAGTCGCTTTCGTCCTGGTTGTCGCGGCACAGCGGCGAAGAGGTCGTCATCGTTTTGGGTTCGCTGGATGATGAACGGCCGATGGATGTACGTACCTGCCGCACCTGCGGTCGGGATTACACAGACCTGGAATGCCCGTACTGCCGGGCGAACCGTATTCGTTTAAGGGGTCATGCTTAAATATGAAACGTGTTTTTTTGTTACTAGTACTATTGGCGTCAATGTTGATCTATTCTTCGGCGGTTTCTTTGGCGCAGCAGCCGGCGAACGAGATTGATTCGGTCCAGATCAGCATTTGGCCTGATTTTGATGATCCGTCGGTGCTGGTCTTATTGACCGGACAATTACCGGAGGGAGTCGCACTGCCGGCCGAGGTCTCCATCCCCGTTCCCAATAATGCCGACTTAAACGCCGTAGCCTTTATCGATGATCAGGGTATGGTCAGTCTTGATTTCGAACAAGGTGATGGTGTGGTTACATTTTCAACCACGAATCCCAGTTTCCGCGTTGAGTATTATGCTCCCTACGAGCAATCCGGCGCGATACGCAGCTACGATTTTGAGTGGCTGTCTGATTTCTCAGTGGGCGAATTAACGGTTGAAGTCCAGCAGCCAGCCAATGCAAGTACGCTTACGACTGAGCCTCAGGCAACAAATGTCTATACCAACCAGATGGATGGGCTTGTCTACCACGGTCTCGACGCGCAGGCTGTACCGGCCGGGACGCCTTACCGGCTCGCTTTCACATACGAAATGTCTTCCGACGGCCTCACGGTTAATCCGGCGGCAACTGTCCCTTCGCAAACCAGTGACAGTCAGGCGGTTGCGCCAACTACGGAAACGGGGATCAACTGGCTGTGGGTGGCCGGGATTGTCGGGCTGGTTGCCCTGGCTGTGGTTGGTACTTGGCTGGCTTCCACGCGCATGAGTAGTGGGAGAAAATCGACGCGGCCGGTGAAACCGAAGCCGAAGGCAAGAGATACAGTCGGCTCCGGCGTTGTCTACTGTCACAACTGCGGCCAGGCTGCCGATGGTTCCGATTCATTTTGCCGGAACTGCGGTACAGAATTGAGGCGTCAGTAAATGCCCCCTCGATAAATAAAAATAGCCGGGCTGGTTCCAGAGCCAGCCCGGCTTTTTAGTTTAAACCTTTATCTCGCCGTTCGCTATTCTCCAAGGACGTATGTGATTATGTCCTGCAAATCCTGCGGATTCTCGGCCATGCGTAGCGGGAAATTGTCCGGCATTGCACTGGGCGGTCCGGCACATGGGCCTGTGGGACATTCTTCTACGATGTAGTCACTCGGGTGAAGGACCGAATTATAAACATATTCCTCTGCCGTTAGTCCCTCAACACGCGTGCCAGAGACCTCTGGGAAATTGCCCACCCATGGCCCGACAGTGGCCGATGCCTCGTCTTCCAAATTACCATGGCAGCCCGAGCAGCCATATGTCACGAATAACTCCTGGCCGGCGGCCGCATCACCATCAGGGAATTGCTCTGAGAATGCAGCGTAGGTATCAGGCCAATCATAAGTGATTATCGGCGCCGAGCAGAGTTCTTCTGTCCCGTAATTCAAGATAAATTGAGTGAGATCGGCAATCTGATCGTCGCGCAAAGGACCGCCAAATTGCTGGGACCAGGTCGGCATCTGCGTTCCGTAACGGCCGCTTGTGAGCGTTGCATTGATAAAGCTTTCTTTTGTTCCTTCCCAATTCATTGCTTCCATACGAAGCGAGACATCACCGCACAGCAGCGGAGCATAGTTGAGAGGAAGGCCGATGCAGCCAATCGGCTCACCTGTGCTGGCATCGTAACATTCTTCCGCCTTGGCGTAGACGCCATGACAGGTTGCACAGTTCTGGTTGTAGAGGTGTGCTCCTGCTTCAATCTGGCGCCCAGACCGTGCGGCCGTAAATCTCTCAAGACGGGCAGTTTCGCGAATGGCCGCATAGCCTAAGACCATCATGGCAAGCATAAACGAAATTGTTCCAATGATAATCTTAACTTGCATTACTCTCTTCCTTTATCAACGCTACCAAATAGAAGTGGATAAGCATTATGAACGCCTGCGCAGATTCCTAGCATTTGTTTGCGAAGCGACATTCCTCGGCATAGTTGGAATCAATATGTTTATACTTTACCCAATCATCGGAAGTGTTCAGAATTTCATTCAAATTATCTGGATTGGCGACTTCATAATATAGAGTCAATTTCAACAGGCCGTCCTGTATCTGTTCCACACGCAGCTCTGAATAAGGGTCGGGCATTGCTTCTTTATTGTTAATGCCAACGACATACCGGTTTTCTCCGGATTCGTTTGTCTCAACCTTGCAGGCGGCAGGATGGAAATTAGCCAGGGCGGGATTGCCCAGCGTACAACTGTGGTCCTCCAGAACATCTTTGTAGTGTTCGAGCGCCAGGGTCAGGTGTGGGGCACCTGGAATGGTTTGGCCTGGTAGATAAGATCCGGGTTGTAGCTCCTCAAAGGGCACGGCCATCAACTGGCTTGGCCCTTCTTCGGGCAGCACCTTAATGCTGACCTCGCGATCGGGAGAACTTTCAACGCGAAACTCCGGCGTGCCCATCCAGTTGGATACAAGCATGAAGGCAATAAACAACATGGAAACTGACAACCCGATGCGGCGATCCGCATAGCGCCGGCTCTTGCCTACCTCGAAATAGGGCATTACGATGAAGGCTACAAGAAGCGCCGGGATGAAGCCGACGATAATCGTCTTGTCAGCCAGTTTGAGCCAGCCCTGCGACCAGGAGAGGTACCATGGCGCCACCACATGCAGCGGCGTTACGACCGGGTCAGCGTGTGTTTCCAACGGCGCGTCCCACAGCCAGAGCGAACCGGCGATCAGGAACAGTGACAACAAAGCCGTCCACATCAGTTCGCTGGTCATGAGATCCGGTATGAAGTAACTGCGCTCATCGCGAGGTACGCGTTTGGCGGTATCTTCTCCGATCTCTTCACGTCCAGGGGGGAGTGACAGGCCATGCAGAACGACCTTGTAGTAATGGACAAAAAAGAATATACCGAGCAGCAGGGGCATCAGCAGCACATGCAGCAGGTACCAGCGCAGAAGACCGTTAGCGCCCAGGGATGGGCCACCCTGAGCGATGAGCAAGATGTTTTGATTCACTACCGGCGGTGCCGGGGCGGCTTCCGCGGCGCTCAGAAATACGGTCAGAGCCCAGTAAGCCAATTGATCCCACGGCAAAAGATAGCCGCTAAAACTGAGCATGAGCGTGAGCACCAGCAGGATCATGCCTGTCGCCCACGTAAATTGGCGTGGTTTCTTATAACTGCCGGTCACAAACGTTCGCAGCATATGCAAAGCGACGACAATGACCATGACTTCTGCGCCCAGGCGGTGCATATTGCGGAACAATTGACCAAGCGGCACATTTGTCAGAATGTTCCACATATTGCCATAGGCAATGAGCGGGCTGGGGGTGTAAAAGACCATCAGGATGATGCCCGTGATTGTCTCCCACACGAACATAAAGGTAGACATCCAACCCATGCGGAAGGTGGGATAGATGTTCGTCACTTCTGTATGGTAGAAGCTGGGGCGAATATGAAGCCAGAAGCTGTCCGCGTGCGGACGCAAGCGGGGATTGGGGCGTCGTGGTTCGTCTCCGCGCAGCGCCGCTCGAACGTCGCTAACATTCATCCCTGCGGTGATGCGCTCTACAACCTCGTCGCTTTTGGCGATGACCGCTTGCTTAATTCCGAGTTCCCTTACCTGGTCAACAAAAGTTGTCATCAATTAACTCCTTCTTTCGCGCAAAACAGTCAAGATATTATGGACAGCTATAAGTGAAGTCACTCAACAATACCTGAGAGGGACCAAGTTTGCGATTACCAGTATCGATGCTGATGAAGGCTGTTTGCGCCGGGAGCTCTAACGGGTTCCAGAAATCGTTGACAAGCTCAGATGACGCTAAAACCGTAGATTTGTCGTCTGCCAGTGCTTCAACCAGGAAGCGATCCAGGGTTCGCGGAGCAGGGGACTCAATGCGCCGTCCGTCTAAGCGATATTTTGACCCATGGCAGGGACATTCGTAGCGATCGTTGGCTGGCGTCCAGGCGTAGATACAGCCGAGGTGGGTGCACACTTTGTAAATGGCGCAAACACCAATGATTGGTTCGGTTTCATCCGGGGCCAGGCAGAACAGCTGATTTGGGGTGTTAGAATCCAGGTTCACCAACCAGAAGCGGCCGTCTGCATAGTTGACCGGTTCGTCATTGGCTCCTGGAATAGCATCAAGCGGCAGCACAAACTTGCCACCAAATTCTCCCTCACGAAAACGTGGAATAAGGAACCAGATGAGGAGCCCTACTGCCTCGAGCGTCAACAGTGCTATCGAGGCGCCCCAGATATAATATAGAAACTCGCGCCTGGACATACCGCTGCCAGCTTGTTCCACGCTTGCTGCTTGACTTGCCATTAGGCTGTTCTCCTGTCGCTTTTGATAGTGATTTTTCCTCGTCGCTTACTGAAACATCACCCGATTTGTTGGGCGACAATGCGGGGTAAAGCAGACGATTGAAAATTATATCACAAAGTATTTTTCACAAAACACGGCATGATGATCACAACTTTTTGTAACCGCATGAGCAAATTGGGCGCTGAGGGACTCGAACCCCCGGCCTCTTCGGTGTAAACGAAGCGCTCTAACCAACTGAGCTAAGCGCCCTGGAGATGCTGAATTATAGCGGGCGAACGTTATTTTGCCAGTGAAAAGCGGCGAAATCAACTACGTAAATATGATGCGCCGTTTACGTCGATTATCGCTCCGGTCATGAATGCCGCCCCGGGGGACGCCAAAAAAAGAACGGCATAGGCAACTTCTTCAGGCGTTGCCACACGGCCGAGTGGGCTTTGGCTGCGAATGGCGTCCCCCTCAGGTCCCGAAAGTATGGATTCAGCCATATCGGTTTCTACAAAACCGGGCGCGACAACGCCGACGAAGATATTAAATGGCGCCAGGTACTTTGCCAGCGACTGGCTCATGGCATTCAACCCGGCCTTACTTGCGCCATATGCAGGGGCTGTCGGTTCTCCACGAAAGGCGCCGCGGGAAGAGACATTGACGATGCGACCACCTCCCTGCGCTATCATATAGCGTGCGGCGCAGTAGGAGATGTTTGCCGGGCCGATCAAATTGGTCGCCAGCGTCTGCTGCCAGCTGTCTTGCCACTCCTCGTAAGCGACGGCAGCCAGGGGATGCTCCTCGTAAATACCGGCGTTATTGACAACAATGTCAAGGGCGCCCATTTCATCGGTTACGGCCGAAATCATCTCTTCCACGCCTTTCGGATCAGCGCTTTCTGCCTGCACAATCATGTGCGGGCCACCGGGCAGCGATGCCATTGTTTCTTGAGCGGCTCCCAGATTGTTGTTGTAGTGCACGGCCACGCGTGCGCCATGCCCGGCAAATTGTCTCGCGATCGCGCGACCTATGCCGCGCGATGCTCCCGTCACAAGAACAATCTTTCCTGCAAAATTCATGTTCTCCATATATTTTTCCTGTTTTGCTTCAATCGAGGAATTTGAGTGCTTATAGTCTAGCTCAGCTGATTACGCCAGCCAATTTTGTGCCTATGTTGGCTCGAGGTCACTGTGGCTTCGACAGTATCGGAACCTATACCGCTGATCAATCTATTTATTCTCGTTTCAAGGATTTTGTTAAGACTTAATTCTGGTGAACCTGCTGTTCAGGTAGGCGAGGTTGATGTCCTGTACTGCCACTGTCAGGGTGCTGTCTACCTCCTGATCTCCAGGGAGATATAGATCGGTTTCAATGTCCAGGTCGGGTAATACAGTTACACAGCGACGTCCATGCGTTTCAACGATGACGCCTTCGCCCTGCCATTCCGGGTGATCGAGAAGATAGACAAGCGTCCAATGTTGTCTCGACAATCTCTCTGTACGGCGCAGGTCGGGCTGAATCGCGGAAGTGGCGCCTATTCTTTCTACAATTTCCTGTTCACTTAACAGCGAACCGCCTTGCAGTTGTGCTCGAAGCTGCTGGTGAACCACAAGGTCCATGTAGCGCCGCAGCGGGCTCGTAACCTGGGCATATTGGGCCATACCCAGGCCGCTGTGAGGACCGGGAGTCAGTGACTGCCTGCCGGGTTTCAGCAGTTTGCGCGTGGCAAACATTGCCGACATCGTATCACCTTCCGGTAGCGGCGCAGCCGGTTGATCCTGAGTCGTGTAAGGAATGGGGATTTCATTTTCCTGGGCGAATATGGCCACGGCTTCACCCGCCATAAGCATTGCTTCGCGCACGATGCTGCGGCTTCTTAAAGGCAAAACGGGCCTGATGGCGACCTGTCCGTCGTCACGCTTGACGCGTACTTCAGGCAGGTTTATTTCGATGGCGCCACTTTCTATGCGCCGCTTTTCATAGCGTGCGGTAGCTTCCAGCAGGCTGGCAAGCATGGGCTCAGCGAGACGGTTTTCTGCTTCTTGGTAGGTCATTCGCGTGACTTTGACTCTTGACGGCACAATCTCAATGTTTTCGATTCGGCCGTCGTCCGCGAGATCGATGCCAATGGATAGGGCGGGCGATTCTTCCTCCAGGCCCAATCCAAGCCGCATGGTCACCTCTGCCGGCAGCATGGAGACGGTTTCTTCGGGCAGGTAAAGGTTCGCGGCGCGTTCTCTGGCGGCGATATCTAAGGCCCCGCCGGGCGCGACCAGAGCGGCGACATCAGCGACGTGTACCCAAATGCGGCCGTCATCCCAACTAAGGGCGTCGTCCGGATCCATATTCCCTTCATCGTCAATGGCCAGCGCCGGCAGGTGTGTCAGATCGCGTCGTGGTTCGTCAGGTAACGGCGGGATGGCTCCCGCCGCGGAAGTTGTGTTGACTCCGGCGCGCGCCGGATATGGGTTCACGGCCGTGTCCCAATAACCGACCTGAAGCAGCAAATCATGTGCGTTTTCGGGTGTCTGTTCACGGCCCAGAGCGCCCAGAACACGACTCTCAGACTGTTCACCAAGCGCCAACGCCTCGACATCACGCAGATAACGGCCGTCAGAGTTATTTGTCTGACCGCTGGCGACACGCTGCACGAATTCGTCCCACAGCCGCTGTTCTATTTCTCGCGCCTCTCGTTTTTCTATTTCTTGCCGCACATATTCGGCCGAATTCACCGTGATCTTATCTGGCGAACCGCTGAAGTAGATGCCGTCGTCGACCATTTTCCAGACAGCCCACGCCGATTCCGGTGTGAACTCGTGATACGCCAACTCTACGAGCTCTCGCAAGTTGGTCTCGCTTCCGGCCAACAGTTCCCAGGCCACCATAATGTCGCCGGAATTTGCGACGTCCGAATTCAACTGTGAGAGTGAATTGATTGGGCCGGGATGGAGCAGAGTAACGTCCTTAGGCCTCACACGCAGTTGGTGCCCATCGGGCAGTTCAATAACAATGCGCTTGAGACCGGTCTCAAGCAGGCGGGCAGCATCTTGCTTGTATAAAACAAGGTTGTTTCTTTCCAGCAGTGGATCAGTCATATGGTGAATTGTAGATAGCCTGGGCCCGTGACGCCAAGAAAAAAGCTCCGAATGTTGTGCGTTCGGAGCTTCGAATCTAAATCCTGGGGGTTCCTGGCACAATCGGTGGTGTCTGCGCCTGCCGGAACAATTCGGCGATATGTTGGTATGTGATGATGCCGAGATAACGGCCCGAGCTTGCGGCTACGGGCAGACTTTGCCTGCCCTCTTCCACCAGCCGCTGTTGTACTTCAAAGAGGCCGGTTTCCGGAGTCACCGGGCGAATCTGCCTGTCCATCACATTGGCAACCGGGATGTAGGATGGGTTGGACTGCAGGGCATCACCCAGTCTGTCACGTGTCACGTAGCCGGTCAACCATTCGCCGTCCACAACCGGGAAATCCGGCTGACGGGAATATGCGGTCAAATTGCGCGCCTGTTCCAGGCTGTAGGAAGGGTGGAGGCGGTAGGCTGTAGTGGAATAGGCCTGCTGAACCGTATATCCATCTAATGTATGCTTGTAGCGCGTGAATCTGGCTTCCTGGCCGGCGGCGGTGAAGATGAAGAAAGCAATGAAAATCATAAAAATGCCGCCATTGAGCAGGCCATAGATGCCGAAGAGAACTGCCACAACTCGGCCGACTGTAGCGGCGATATTGGTTGCCCTGGCATAATCAAGTCGTATCGCAAGCAGCGCCCTCAATATGCGCCCGCCGTCCATCGGGAAGGCCGGTATCAAATTGAAAGCTGCCAGGAAGAGGTTAGATACGAAAACGTAGGAGATCAGCGCAGCGAATGTCGCATTGTCAGAAAAGCTGAACGTCGTGGCCAATGAAAACGGGCTAAGACCATATATAAGGCTAAAAATGGTCATGAAGAAGGCGATGAGAATGTTTACCGCCGGTCCGGCAATGGCAATCACCATTTCCTGCACTGGCTTGTCGGGCATTCGCTTCAACTGAGCTACGCCGCCGATAGGTGAGAGGATAATCTGTTCGACCGGCACGCCATACCTGCGTGCCGCGAAACTGTGCCCCAGTTCATGCAGCGTTACGAGGACGAAGAGCAAGGTTACAGCGACAACGCCAAACAATGCGCCGCTCACACTGCCGTATACAGTGCCAAACTGGTAGGCAGCATAAATCAATATCAGCGGAAAAGTAATGTGTACGCGGATATCGATGCCTTTTATTGTCAGTAGTCGTAGTGATCTATTCATATGTTAGTTAATAGTTATATCCTGAAATGATGGGTGATGCAGATGCCCTCATAGTTGATAAGACTTTGTTGTTTGGCCGGGCCACAATAACAATGAGGTGACTACCCCTAATCCTACAAGTGTATACGGCAATAGTTGGAATTAAGTTAGCAAAAATGCGGTTGATGTTAACAAGGGATAAGAACGCGCGGGCAAAATGGGGTGGATCACACCATCCTTCCGCCTTGAAGCGATTTCGCTATGTGGACGAGAGCCTGGCCGTCTATCAACGTCATCGGTTTATTCCTGGCCCAATTACGGGCTGCCGGTGTGATATCAGCGGTAGTAACCAAAAAGGCGTGATGAACACCTTCGTGAATCATGGTACCAAATAGTTCACGCACGATGTCAGGACCGACCGCATTGCGGTAACGCTTGCACTGCACTATCGCGCGACGTTTACTTGTCGACTCCAATTCAAGGTCGACGCCATGATCGCCGCTGCGTCCTCTGATGGTGACCTTATAGCCTTTTTTACGGAACAAGTCCGCTACATACCGTTCAAAGGATCGCGGGCTCAAGGCATAGAGATCCTCGGCCGTTATGGAGCCGGCTGCCAGTTTTTTCCGCCGCCTGCGCCACAGGTAAAACGAGATGACAAGAAGCACGGTCAATATCGCCGCTGATTCCAGGAGGTTCAACGATTCGGAGAGTACCTGGGGCAGGCTTGACAACCAGGCCGGGTGGAAAATGTGGCGGATGACTAACCAGGCGATGAATACAACCGCAGCCAGCGCCGGCAATACAAGGTTCAGGCGCGGTTCGCGGTCTGACGAAAGGGCACTTTTCGGTTGGCGCAGCCGCCATTCAAAACGGGCTGTCATAAATGCTCACTAAACTTCTGCCTGGTGGATAAACTGCCTGTTGGCCAGAGTAATGATTCTGTTTCATCGGCCACCGGACTATTCTAGCGTATATTATGTTTAGTAACCAGTTGTGATGCAGCGTGGCGGCGATATTACGCTGCTAGTTTACTTGACCTGCAGGACGGCCGCGCCGCGAATTTCACTTTTCTTTAATCGCCGCAAAACTTGATTGGCTTCTTCCAGCGGAAACATTTCGGTAGCCGTGTGAATGGGGATGCTTGCCGCCAGGGCCAGGAACTCCAGAGCATCTTGCCGCGTAAAATTCGTGACACTGCGCAGTATTCGTTCGTCATATATCTTTCTATAATCAAACTGTGGGATAGGGCTCATATGGATGGCGTTAATAGCCAGGGTGCCCCCTGGTCGCAGGTGTTCGAGGGCGAGGGGCACGATCCAGCCAGCGGGGGCAAAGGTGATCCCTGCGTCCAGCAAGGAAGGTGGCGACTCCTGTGCCTGCCCGGTCCAGCGGGCTCCTAGTTCTTCAGCATGGCGCTGATGTTCTTCACTTCGTGTAAAGACGTATACCTCGCAGTTCCAGAAGTGGGCTACTTGAATAGCCAGATGTGCACTGGCGCCAAAACCGTAAAGGCCAAGCTTTCTTCCAGGTTGTATGCCGCTCAGGCGCAGCGATCGGTAACCGATGATGCCCGCGCAGAGGAGCGGGCTTGCTTCCTCGTCAGATAGGAAGTTGGGAAGTTCAAAGGCGAAATTTTCGTCGACGATGACATAGTCGCCATAGCCACCATCGACGTTCAATCCCGTGAACTTTGCCTTGCGACAGAGATTTTCCTGGCCATTGAGGCAGTAATAGCATGAACCGCAGGTCTGGTTTAACCAGGCGACGCCAACTCGCTGGCCTGGCGAAAAGCGCTGCACTGCTTCACCGACCATGTCGACCACACCGACGATCTGGTGACCCGGCGTCAGAGGCAAAGTAGGCAGATCAAGTTCACCTTCTACGGTGTGAAGATCTGTATGGCATACGCCGCAGACAGAGACAGAAATCCGAATTTGATCAGGGCCCGGTTCCGGTTTCGGCACCTCCTGCATTCGCAAGGGATGCTTCGATATCTCGGCCGGTTCAATAAGACGCATTGCTTTCATTTATTTATTCCTTGGAGCATCAAATGCCATCGTTCGTTTGGTACAGGCAGTCTAAATGGCTGATTCAAAGTCGAGATCGAGCGACATTTGTCTGCCCGCATAGAGTGATGGCTTATCTGCCCTGATACAGACGGCAACCCCTTGTAGCGTCTGGCTACGCCGAATTTCAAACCCGGCGTCGGTTAATAATCGACTCCAATATTCCGGCGGGTGCAGGTTTAGCACGGCCGAACCTGGACGCAGTCGATTTGGCCACGTGTTGGCCGGCTCCGCCATCAGCAAACGGCCGTTTGGTTCCAATATTCTATCGATCTCTTTAAGCAGCGCCTGCTGATCGCCATACTGCGCTAATTCTGAAAGCGTTTGAAACAGGAAAACGGCATCTACACTGCTGTCTGGCAGAGGCAAGAGTTCCAGATTGGAGTCATACCAGTCGAGACGTGGATCCTTTATCGTTGATTGGGCATTGCGCCGCACTCGGGCTAAATATTTCGAGGGCATCAACTGTGGATTGTAAATATCGATGACATGCATATGCCCGCTGGTCAGATGATGGCTTATCGCAATCGCCGGCCAGCGAAGTCCCACGTCAACACAGGCCAAGGCGTCTGATGAACGGGTCTGGCTCAGTCTGTAAAGGTACTCGACGGTCTGATCTCCGGCGACTTTGCTGCTGCGATTCAGCGCCCACAGGGAGGTTGTAACGAGGATGACGAATAGAACGCTGAGGATGATGCCCGCTATGGTCAGGCTTATTGATTGACGTACCTGTCCAAAAGCAAGTAAGACCAGCGATAAAATTAATCCCGTGAAACGCCATAAGTAGCCTTGCCAATTCAAGTTGAAGTGACTCTGAACTCCAGAGAGGGACGGGGACGCGCTCATTTGCTTTAAGTATAACATAGCTTCGTAAGTGCAATGGTCGGATTGGGTGTGGTAAACTGAGTTGGATATCATGTCTGAGAAGATGGAAGATAAAACCAGACAACAGTCATTTGCCGAACGATATGCGACAGGACAAATACCCTGGGCTGACAGGCTGCCCCCGCCGGAATTGATGGCGCTGGCAAACGAACTGGCGCCGGGAAGAGCGCTCGATCTGGGAAGTGGTTATGGGCGTACAAGCATTTTTCTTGCACAGCATGGCTGGCAGGTTGATGCGGTTGAATTTGTTCCCCAGGCCGTGGAAGAAGCCCGTCATAGGGCTGTAGAGGCAGGTGTGGGACAAAAGACCAATTTTCACAACGGGGATGTTACCGACCTGAGCTTTCTGCAGGGATACTTCGATCTGGCCGTTGATATCGGCTGCATGCACTCACTAAAGATGCCGGACCTGGTTCGCTATCATGCAGAATTGAAGCGTCTTCTCAGGATGGGAGCCACATATCTGCTTTTCGCCCATTTGTTCGTTCCCGAACAAGAGCATAGAGATCCTGCTCCCAGCGATGATGTATCCAGTATGGAAGATGCCGCACGCTGGATTACGGAGCCTGATCTGCGGGCATTGTTTGCAGATGGGTTTTGGTTGTCACAAGTCGATCACGGCATTACTAAAGTGCCGGACAGCCCCTCCTGGCCATCCGCGTGGTTCTATTTTCAGCGCCGCTAGACGAAATCTGCCATGTTTACCAGAGTGAGGGTCACAATCGCGCGCGAGTTCAGGCGTCTGAATCGCCTGACTTTGGGCATGAGTGTCTGTGCACTCGCGCTTAAGGGCCTGAGTGTTCCGAGGAACTCCATAATCGGGGCGGTGTTTCTTTTTGGCGGCGAGAATCTCGCACCTCTGAAAATCGCGGAGGCCGATAGGGACCGTGTCTTGGCCGGCAACGATGGTGTCGTCGGCACCGCTCTGCGGCGCGGAGAACCGGCCCTTACCGATAATCCATACCAGGATCCTGAACTTCAGGAGCTTAAGACATTTTCCGGCTGTCTGACGGCCGTCTGCGTGCCCCTGCGCACCGGATACCAGTTGCTTGAAGAAGATGGATACCGGGAAACAATTGAGACGGAAGTGGTCCAATCTCAGTAAGCAGATAGCGACCTGCAATTTGTTTTGATGTCACGTCTCAGCATGTTTCGAAAAATACCGCAGCGATATCTGGTAATTCTAAGCTTCCTGGGCTATGTCATACTGGCGTTTTCGTTTCCTTTACCGCCCAACTATGACATGCAGCCAGTGGGCGATATTCGTACTTTTGCGCCTGCCCCCATCCAGGGGCTGCTGTATGGGCTGATTATTCTCCTGCTGTTTGCGCTGTATTGGCTGCTTATCAAGCATTTTTTTTACGCATCATCCGCATCTCTGGCCCGGATCTTGTTTATAGGCGGTCTGCTGGCGTTGCCCCTTCTGTTCATGTATCCCATCAACGCCAATGACGTATACCGCTATGTTATTCGCGGGTTGATAAGCAGCCGCTATGGCTTGAGCCCATTTGAGTATGCACCTGCTGATTTTGGACGCGATCTCTATCCGCTGCTGGCAGGTGAATGGTATGACGCCACGTCGCCCTATGGGCCTATATGGGAATCATTGTCGTTCGCTGTCACCAGCATTGGCCGTGAAAACTTCCTGGCCGACATTATCCTGTTCAAGATCGTGGGATTAGGCGCCCTGCTGGCTGCTGGCGTCGTGATATGGAAGATATTTTCACTCGTTCCCCGAGCCGAAATGGAAAGCGACGGCCGTCGCCTGGGTTTCACAGCGTTGTGGGTTCTCAATCCGGCGCTGCTGTTGACTTTTGTCGGCGATGCACACAATGATGCGCTGATGATCCTATTCCTTTTATCAGGCTGGTTTGTTATCAATAGAGGACTTCACGGACCGGGTTTGCTGTTAATGTTGGCGGCTGCCCTGGTTAAGCCAATCGCCCTGCTGGCGCTGCCAATCGCTTTCCTGTTCTCATGGAAAGCGAGCGAAGATGGTCGCAAACGATTGATTTGTTTGTTGTGGTTTTTCGTTGGCGGCGCGGCGCTTCTCTATCTGGCTTTTTTACCGTTCGGCAGCCCGACAACCCTGATTGTTCGCTTATTGAACGAGGCAAGCGCCGGGGCTTCATTTTCGCCAGTAACATTACTGATACTTACCGCCCGGCAACTGGGCCTTAATGTTTCCTTTTCTTTACTGGCGAGATTGGCGGCGGGAGTTTTTGCCATTTTTTTCCTCTGGGAACTGTGGCAGACATGGCGAGGACAGACTGCCGAAAAGGGAGTTGCGCTGGTCTTTTTGGGCTATGTCCTGCAAGCGCTCAATTTCCGCATCTGGTATGCCGTTTGGCCGTTTCCCTGGCTGCTGCTGGATGGATTTGACGGTGATTGGAGAGCGACGCGCCGGTTGAAGGCCGGCTTATGGTTCCTGGTGACTTCGCAGCTTTCAGTGGTTTTATATGGCCATATGCGCGTCGCCCTATTAGGCGGCAGTCAGTTCGCGGCACATCTCGTTGGCGTCCCTTTTGTGTTCTTATTGCCAATTATCTTAGCCTGGATTTCGGCGCCTGATCCGAAGGCGGGATCGACCAACAAGGCCCAGATACAGGCGGATTAAAAGAGGTCTCTGTCTGATCAGTCATGTGCGAGACCTAAGAACCTCAAGGTTTACGTTTACTTGAAAGCGTGTTACTATATTTCCTCGATGGTTCGCCCGGAAAGTATTCGTAATAACAAGTGGCAGGTTGCCCCGGTTATTCCACCTGTCGTAAGAAAAAAGCTCGATCAGTACCACCCCATTTTAAGCCAGATTCTCTACAATCGCGGCTTGACTGAGCCGGCGGAGGTTCAGGCCTTTCTGGAAGGCCGTTATCTTAAAGAGATTGATCCCTTCCTGCTGGCCGGTATGGAACAGGCGGTGGGGCGCATCTGCCGGGCTATCGATGAGGAAGAGCTGATTGTCGTTTATGGGGATTTTGATGCTGATGGCGTAACGGCTACGGTTTTGTTGACGGAAGCGCTGCGTGGCCTTGGCGTCGATCGGCGCCTCATTCGTCCCTATATCCCTGATCGCGTCGATGAAGGTTATGGCTTGAATACCGGCGCAATCGAGAAAATCAGGGAATATGGCGCCGGGTTAATCATCACCGTAGACTGCGGCATTCGTTCTGTTGCTGAAGTCGACTTTGTCAATAAGCTGGGCATGGAAATTATTATCACTGACCATCACAGCATGGGAACCAAACTGCCCCAGGCCGCAGCCGTTATCAATCCCAAACGTGATGATTCGGCCTATCCCGACCGCATGCTCGCCGGTGTGGGGATTGCGTACAAGCTGGCACAGGCTCTGTACGCAGCACTACCCGACCGGGCTTCTCTAGACCTGGATTCTTTGCTGGATCTCGTGGCCGTGGGCACCGTTGCTGATCTAGCGCCGCTGCATAACGAAAATCGCTTACTAGTTATCGACGGGTTGAAAGTGTTGAACCAACTTCAGCGTCCGGGGATAAGTGCGCTCGCTTCAGTATCGGGTCTCAAGCGTGGCGCGATTACGGCCGAATCCATAGGTTTTATGCTTGGCCCGCGAATCAATGCGGCCGGCCGCTTGCAGCACGCCTACAGCGCTGCTCGCCTTCTGACTGCAAATAATGATATGACTGCTCGCCAGCTCGCCAATGAACTGAATTCCCTGAATCGACAGCGTCAGCAGTTGACGGCCGAATTAGGAGAAATCGCGGAGGAGATGGTCGATCCAAAGGATGAGATCATCATTGCCTATGATGAACGATTCCAATCGGGTCTTGTCGGCCTGGTGGCCAGCCGTCTCGCTGAAAAGAACTATCGCCCGGCTATCATTATTGAAAAGGGAGAGGCAGTGAGCCGCGGTTCTTGCCGTTCAATTCCCGAGTTCCATATTACGGACGCGCTGGACCAGACGGCTGATCTCCTGGTTCGGCATGGTGGGCACGCACAGGCGGCTGGTTTCACGGTGCGAAACGAAAATTTGGAAGCATTTACCACAAGGATGCGCCAACTGGCCGATGAGACGTTAAGTGGCCAAAAGCTAGAGCCCACGATTGAAATTGATGCTGAAATAGATCTTGCCGAGATTGATTGGGCGCTGTATGAGAACCTGGCCATGCTGGAACCGACGGGACAGGGCAATCCGGCGCCTGTTTTCTTGAGCCGTAATGTGGCGGTGTTGTACCAGCGAGCCGTTGGGCAAAGCAGCTCACACTTACAACTTCGCCTTGCCCCTGTGACCGGCAGCGGATTGGGACGGCCGATTCAGGCAATTGCCTTTCGTCAAGGGGCATGGGCTGATATGCTGCCGGATACGGTTGACGTCGTTTACACGCTTGGTGTCAATGAGTGGAATGGCCAGCGAGACTTACAGCTTGTGGTGAAGGACCTTCAGCCGGCGTCTGACTAAATCATGGATAACCCAGATTACCAGCTCATTACCAATCCGGAACAATGGACAAAGTGCCTTGATCTGCTGCGTGCAGAGCCCAAACTTGCGGTTGATCTGGAGGCGAACAGCATGTTTGCCTATAGGGAACGAGTATGTCTCATCCAGGTATCTACTCCGCAGCAGGACTTCATCGTTGACCCGCTTGCACCACTGAATCTGGATGAACTTGGCGAGATCTTCGCCGACCCCTCGATTGAGAAGATCTTTCACGCTGCCGAGTATGATCTTATCCTCATGAAGCGCCAGTATGATTGGGAAGTCAATAATTTGTTTGACACCATGTGGGCCGCGCGCATATTGGGTTATAAACGGTATGGTCTGGCCAGCCTGCTGAAAGATATATTTGATGTACGGCTTAACAAACGCTATCAGAAATCTAACTGGTGCAGGCGACCGCTGAGCAGTGAGCAGCTCGCGTATGCCTGCTACGATACACACTTTCTTTTTGATCTACGCAACCGGCTGGCGGCTGAGCTGGCGGCTGAGCGCCATCTCGAGGAAGCAGACGAGATTTTCAACGAACATAGCAGGGTGAAAATTAATGATAACGGCTTCGATCCCGACAGTTTCTGGTCCATTAATGGTGCTCATGAACTCAGCCGCCAGGAACAGGCCGTTCTCAAGGCAATCAACATCTTTCGCGACCAGGAGGCCAGAGAGCGCAACCAGCCTCTGTTCAAAATCTTTTCCGATCGCACACTTTTTGAAATTGCCCAAAGCTGTCCGGTAACAACCGACCAGCTCGCATCCGTGCACGGCATGAGCAGAGGACAGATACGCCGCTACGGCCATAAAATCCTGGAAGTCGTCAAAAGAGCAAGGCATGATACGCCTCCAAAGGCTCCAAAACGGCCGAAGCGTGCACCCGACGTAGTCTTGCTGCGTTATGAACGGCTGCATACCTGGCGCAAGCAGCGGGCGAGGGAGCGCGGCGTCGAGTCAGATGTAATCATTAGCCGCGACGCGTTGTGGGACATGGCACATGCAAATCCCAGAAGCTGCGAGGAACTCGTTCAGTTGGATACGGTAGGCGAGTGGCGAAGCAAAACTTATGGTCCGGAAATCTTACAGGTTCTGGAGGAGTGCAGCCCAAGCTAGAGGAATAGAATCATGGATATTACATTTCACGGCGCTGTGCGCACAGTTACGGGATCACAACACCTGCTGACTGTCAATGGATATAAGATTTTGTTGGACTGCGGTTTGTTCCAGGGTTCGCGAAAGGCTACTTACGAGCGCAATCGTAACCTGCCGTTTGATGCGAGCCAGGTCGATGTGCTGATTCTTTCCCATGCCCATATCGATCACAGCGGAAATATTCCTAATCTGGTAAAAAGTGGTTTTACGGGTGATATCATCTGTACCTATGCCACGCGCGATCTCTGCACGATCATGCTGCGTGACAGCGCCAAGATCCAGCAGTACGATATCGAATACCTGAATAAAAAGCGGAAACGCCAGCACGAACCACTTCTGGAACCTATCTACGAGCCACGCGATGTCGTCGACAGTCTAAAGCAGTTTGTTGGCGTTGGTTATGATCGTCCGTTCCAGGTCGTCCCAGGTGTTCATCTGACTTTCGTCGACGCCGGGCATATCCTGGGTTCGGCGATCGTGATTCTGGACATTGAAGATCATGAGCAAAAGCGATCGCTGCGCCTCGTTTTCAGCGGCGATCTGGGTCGTCCTGATCGCCCAATTTTGAATGATCCAGTCTTTGTTGAGTCGGCCGATGTGTTGCTCATTGAAAGCACCTACGGCAATCGCAAGCACGAAACGCAAAGCGAGGCCTACGAAGAACTGGAGAACATAATCAACAAGACATACAAACGGGGCGGGAAAGTAATTGTGCCCGCGTTTGCGGTTGGCAGGACGCAAGAATTGGTCTATTCATTGCACCAGTCTGTCGAACGGCGTGATATTCCGCCGGATCTTCCCATCTATGTCGACAGCCCCCTGGCCATTGATGCAACAGCGATTTACCGGCTGCATCCGGAAGCATATGACGAGGAAGTAGCCGAGTTTATGGAAAATGTTCCACAAGGCGATCCTTTTGGCTTTGACATGATGCGCTATACCCGGTCGACAAACGAATCCAAGGAACTTAACTATTTGCGTGACCCGGCTGTGATAATCAGCGCCAGCGGTATGGCGGAAGCGGGCAGGATACTGCACCACTTGAAGAACAATATCGAAGATCCGCGCAATACGATCTTGATCGTTGGCTGGCAGGCGCCTGACACGTTAGGAAGGCGTCTTGTCGAAAAGCAGCCAAAGGTCAAAATTTTTGGTGAAACTTACGAGCTCAATGCGCAGGTGGAGGTCATTAACGGCTTCAGCGCACATGCCGACCGGCCCGAACTGTTAGCATGGGCGGGCCATCTGGATCCGAGACCGGCCCATACTTTCATTGTACATGGCGAAGAAGACGCCTCCTTCGCTCTGGCAGATGGCCTAAGGCACCAACTTGGTTTCAGTGATGTGGTTGTGCCCGAGCTTCACCAGCGATTCACGATTTAGATCATGCCTCTGATTACGCTCTAGATTACGCCCAACTCTTTGCCCACTTTGCCAAACGTATCAAGCGCTAACTCGATATCTTGCATGCTGTGTGCGGCCGAATTCATGACCCGAATACGTGCCTTGCCGCGCGGGACCGTGGGGAAGCCGATGGCCATGGCGAACACGCCTTCCTCAAACAATCGCTGGCTGAACTGCTGAGCCATTGGCGCCTCACCCAGCATAACCGGAACGATTGGCGTCTGGCTGTGTCCCGTGTCAAAGCCCATTTTCTGCATCCCCTCGCGAAAGACCTTGGCATTGGACCATAGGCGGTCGATTAACTCAGTAGACTCTTCCAATATCGACACCGCTTCTAAACAGGCGGCCGTATCGGGAACAGTCATGGCGCTGGAAAAGAGGAAGGGACGTCCTCGCTGGCGCAGCCATTCAACGATCTCCGAGCGCCCGGCAACCATGCCGCCCACGACGCCGAAGGCTTTGCTGAGCGTGCCGACTTCGATGTCCACACGGCCGTGCAGACCGAAGTGATCGACGATGCCGCGCCCGCCGCGGCCCAGAACGCCTTCTCCGTGTGCGTCATCGACCATCAACATGATATCGTGGCTTTCGGCGATCTCCGTCAGTTTGTCCAACGGGGCAATATCGCCATCCATACTAAAGACGCCGTCGCTGATAATCAGGCGCCGCCTGTATTCGGTCGTGCTGGCGATTTGTTTCTCCAGGTCGGCCGGATCAGTGTGAGCGTAGCGCACGATTTGCGCCCGGCTCAGCCGGGATCCGTCGATAATGCTGGCGTGATTCAGCTCGTCGGAGAAGATAACATCTCCGCGACCGACGAGGGCTGGAATCGTGGCCAGGTTAGCAGTAAAACCACTCTGGAAAGTGATGCAGGCTTCAGCCTGTTTAAACTCGGCCAGCTTTTCTTCCAGGGCAATGTGCGGCGACATTGTCCCCGCGATCGTCCGCACAGCGCCAGGGCCGACACCATACTGGTCGATCGCCACTTGTGCAGCCTCACGAACCCGGGGATGGTTCGCCATTCCGAGATAATTGTTGGCGCAAAAATTGAGCAGGCGACGATCATCAATTGTAACCCAGGCATCCATCGGTGAGTCGATGGTGCGAATCCGGTTATATAGGCCGGCCTCCTTCAGCGCGTTAAGCTCATCACTTATCCAGTCCAACTTCTTGCTTTGCATGCGTATCTCCATGTTGAGTCGAAACAATAACAATCAGGCCAGGCGAACTACATTGCTGTTGGAAAATCAAAAAAATGTGTTGTGAGGTGAAAACGGTTGGCCAGGTGTTCGCCCAGCGCCTGTACTCCAACCGTCTCAGTCGCGTAATGGCCGGCAAAGATGACATTCAGGTCGTAATCTGAGGCAGCGTAAAAATTGGCGTGAGATGTTTCACCGGTTATTAAGGTATCGGCTCCCAAATGCCCTGCTTCCGCAGCTCGATCCGCGCCAAACCCGGAAACGACTGCCAGCTTCCTGATAACATTGGGACCATGATTTAGTACGCGACATGTTGTCTGCAACTCGTCTTCGAGAAAGGTCGTGATAGATTCCAACGATCGATTACTTTCCCCGACAACGCCGATCTTGGTGCCCAGCACGTCACACCACCATTCGATATTTTGCAGTTCCAGCATACGCGCCAATACTGCGTTATTGCCCACTACTGGGTGCGCATCAAGAGCAAGATGGGCGGCGTAGAGGTGAATGTGATTTTCCATCAGGAGGCGCACTCGCCGGCCCAAAGGTCCGGCGATGGGCTCAACAGTGCGCCAGAGTATCCCGTGATGGACCAGCAGCATATCGGCCCCCCATGCAGCAGCGGCATAGATCGTGTCTGGCGCTGTGTCTACGGCCAGCGCAATGCGCTCGATCCTGTCATTCTGTGCTTCAACCTGCAAACCCTGCGGCCCGTAGTCGGCTATTGCCTTTATTTGCAGGAATTCATCCAGGTAAGAAAACAGTTCTTGCGCGTTCATCAGATCGTTAACACATCCTTAACTGAAGGTGATTGACGCCGCTACGGCGCATCGGTATACTCCTGTCGTTATGGGCAAATTGCTTCTTTTACAGCAACCTGTGCTCATTTTGAACATAAACTTTGAGCCGCTGCATGTTTGCAATACCAAACGTGCACTGTCGCTTGTCTTATCGGGCAAGGCGGAAATTATCCTCAATGGCCGCGGCGTCATCCGCAGTGCGACGGCCGAATATGAGATCCCGTCCGTCATTCGACTCAGCCATATGATTAAGCGTCCGCGACCTCGCATGTCTCTGTCTAAACGAGAGATCCTGCGGCGGGATGAGTTCACCTGTCAATATTGTGGCCGCAAGATGCGCCATCTGACCATCGACCACGTCATCCCTCGCCATCTTGGCGGGCCACACACCTGGCAAAACCTGGTTGCCGCCTGCTCCTCATGCAACCGGCGCAAAGGTGGGAAAAGCCCCGCGGAAGCCAATATGGAGCTGCGCCGCCAACCTTTTGAGCCGAAGGCAACGGCCGCTTATCGGTTTGGCCGGCACCTGATTCAGAATCAGGAGTGGCTGCAGTTCATCGAAGGTTGGTAGAAATCCTCTTAATCTTCTAAAGTGCTGTTCGTTTCAGCGAGATCGATAATTCGATCAAGTCCCCGGTCAATAATACTTGCCAGTTCCGCAGCCATCCGCTGGTAATCGAGCAAAGAACCGCCAAATGGGTCTGCCACACTGTAGGCCGGTCCGGCCATGGCTGTGATAGGAAAAATCTTGTTAGCCTGGTCGGGGAATTCTACTTTGAGCGCTTCAACGTGGCCTTCTTCCATGCAAAGTACCAGGTCCGCTTCGCTTAATATCGACTCTTCAACCATGCGAGCCATATGGCCGCTGATGTCAAAGCCGTATTGAGCGGCAACGACCTGGCTGTTGTGTGATGCGCCACGTTCAATCATGGCCCAGGTCCCCGCCGAACTGACAGTCCAATCGTCGTAGCCTCTATCGTAAAGTCGATCCTTCAGCAGCGCCTCGGCGACCGGCGAGCGGCAGATATTTGCCGTACAGACTATCAGGATGTTTGCCATTGTGCGGCTGAAATGATTGCTTATCCGAATTCCGGCTGAAGCAAACCGAAATTTCCATCGTGCCGTCGATAAAGGACATTGATGGCTTCTTCTTCAGCATTGAAGAAAACAAAGAAATCATGTCCAAGAAGTTCCATCTGGTCAATTGCTTCATCAGCAGACATTGGGTGCAGAACGAAACGTTTGGTGCGCACAATAGATGAAAGCTCTTCCAGGTCTTCGTCTTCATCAAGAGGCAGTGGTTCACCCAGGATTAGATCTTCCTGCGTGCCACGATACTTATTTTTGCGTTTGCCACGATAGCGTTCGATCTGGCGGTACAGCTTGTCGACCACGCTGTCAATGGCGGCAAAGATATCGCTGTTCCGCTCCTCGGCTCTGAGGATGGTCCCGCGATCGTCACGAATGGTAACCTGCGCAACCTGGCGCTCAACAGCGCTGCGGGTATGTTCGGAAGTCAGATCAACGCGGACGGAAGTCAGATTCGGCATATAACGATCCAGTCGTCCGACTTTCTTCTCTACATAATTTTGCAATCTAGTTGTTACTTCCAAATTGTGCCCATGGATTGCTACTTCCATTCTACAGTCTCCTTCTGTTTAGCGATATTCGCGAACTGATATCTATTATCCCACTACTGCACAGCGCGTGCCAGACAGTAAGCGGAAACGCTCTTCGCTCCCGCATTAAGCAGGGCATTTGCCGCCGATGTCATTGTCGCACCGGTCGTATAAACGTCGTCAATCAATAAGACTCTCATTCCATTGAGGCTCCCGGGTTCAGCAGCAAAAGCCTGCCACACATTTTCCTTACGCCTGGTTGGACTGAGGCCAATTTGAGGTATTGTATAGCGCACACGCCGCAAAATCTGTTCATTTACTTCAACGGCCTGGTGGGAGCTGAGCTGCTGCGCCAGGAGAGCGGCCTGGTTAAAGCCGCGTGCGCGCTGCCGTCGGGGATGCAGCGGAATTGGAACAATGACGTCAACAGGATGCGCCCAGTCCGGCCACAGACGCGCCATTAAGGTTCCCAATGGATGTGCCAGGGCAAATAGCCCCTCATATTTGTATCGGTGCACAACGCCGGCAATGGGTTCAGAAAATGCGAAGCATGCTTGCACCTGCTGCAAATTAAAGCTTTCAGTACGGCAGCGAGCGCAGTTCGCGGCCGTTTCTTCCAGCGGATATCCGCAGCGCATGCAGCAGGGCCCCTCTATCACAGGGAACTTTTTCAGGCAGTCGGGGCAAATGATCGGGCCAAGCTTGCTGCATACTGCGCACACAGTTGGCAAAAACAGGTCTATAATTCTTTTCGTCCAAATAGCGGCAGGTTTGCGGTCAGCTGATTTCGCTGCCGTTAAGCTGTGGACCAGAGCACGATAGTTCCCCAAGGACGTCCTCAAATAGCAGTCGCCGTTCCGAGCCTGTCAATACGATTCATTCCTTAACAGGGAGCGCATTAAAGTGATTCAAAAGAAAGGGGCGTGCCTGCTCTTTATTTAATGCTTGCTGCTCCTGTTAAAGATAAGTTGATAGGCGTTCAACAAAAAGATTCTTCACTTTTTCATACGCATCTCGGCCGCCGGGTTTTGGAGAAGCACGCTTCAGGCGCATTTCTTTGAACGCTGCGTACTCCGCAGGTTCAGGTTCATGTTCGTCTGTGAGGTCGTCTGGCTTGTCCACGCGGCAGCAGCCTCAATATTCTAGATAGCTATGATGTACAGAACACGCTCAGATATGGGCAAAGGCGAGCGCTAATCTCGGGGCCAAGCAAGGTAATGATGGCGATTACAACCACTGCAACCAAAATCAAGACCAGTGCATATTCTAATAGTCCCTGCCCGTCGTCATCGAAAAAGGACATTTTGTCGTTCCTCCGCAATCATGTTTAGCAAGGTATCATTTCGTGCCAGGTTGATTAATCTATGTCAAACCATTCTCGTCTAATGGCGTATAGGACTGCCTGGGTTCTATCTTTCACGCCCAACTTATGTAATATAGCGGTCACATGGTTTTTCACGGTTTGATAGCTGATTCCTAATTCGCGGGCGATATCCTTGTTGGACGCCCCCCGACATATCATTTCCAGGATTTCCATTTCGCGCGGGGTTAGCAATGATTCTGCTGCGTTGTTATCGTCAGACAGACGTTTGCCGAAGCGGGCGTCCCGTCTTTGAATCCACTCTTCAGCTTCCTGTTCATTGAATACTTGCCGCTGAATTACAATCTTGCCTTCATTGACGGCATGTACCGTGCGGATGAGTGATTCAGGCGGCATGTCCTTGGAACAAAAAGCGGCCGCACCGGCTCGTAATGAGTGATAAATCTGTTCCGGTTCATCGTAGCCGGTTATTACGATGACGCGTGCTTCCGGCAACCTCTCTTGAAGCTGCGATGTTGCCTGAAGGCCGCTGTTTCCCGGCAGGTTGATGTCCATCAATATCACATCGGGCTGCAGTGCGTAAGCCTGTTCAAGCGCTTCCTTGCCATCTGCAGCTTCGCCAACAACGACTATCTCGCTATCTGTCGACAAGACATCGCGAAGACCCTGGCGGAAAACCGGGTGATCATCTACGACGAGCAGTCTAATTGGTGCCATTTAAAGTGTGGTTCAATCCTTTTTAGTACAGCTTACCAGTGTGCCAGCCCCAGATGGTTGCTTCAGCCGGTAGAAGGGTACTTGGAAGGGATGCTTGTTGATTGAGGATACGTTACTTCTGCCGGATAGTAGCAGTATACCAAAATTGGCGAGGGCTTCCAACGAGAGAGGCGTACCAGAAACGGCCGTCAATCCGGTTTGCGCGCATAAACAGTAAAAAGATCTCCGAAATTGATTGGCAAAGATACATGAGCCAATCCCAGCCGGTTGATGATTGAGGAGGCGGCGCTGCCAAGTGATTGATTTAAGCCGCCCAGCCGGCTGGTAATGTAGCCAAGCCTGAGATAACGGCCCTGCGCTCCAGACCATATGACATCGAACCCATTCTTTCGCATCAGCTCAGTCAGCGTCTTTTGACTGAAATAGTACAGGTGCATATCCATGTACCAGGGCCAGCGCCGGCCCATTGCGCGCGCGGTCAGGCTGTCAACGTCCATCGTGTGAACGGCCAGCCAGCCGCCGGGCTTTAATAATTGAAATGCCCGATTCAATTCGGCCGAAGGATCGGTTACGTGTTCGATGACGTCCCACATAGTCACTACATCGAATTCGCGTCCGGTAAGAATCGAAGACTGCTGCGTTCCCTGATGCACAGGCAGCCCGCGTTCCTGTGCCTGGGCGACGGCCCAGTCGGAGGGCTCGACGCCCTCGGCAAGCCATCCGTTTTCACGGGCAATCTCAACAAAAATACCGATATATGCGCCGACATCAAGCAGTGAACGGCCGTCTGCCGGCCCTGTATATTCTTGCAGCGCGTCGAGGTGTCTGGCAAAGGTCAATTCCCTGCCTTCACGTTCGTCTACATAGGTCTCATCTTCGACGGCCGTGTAGAGGGATACCAGTTCATCAGCAGACAAACGTGGATTTGCGTAGACAAGACTACAGTTGTCGCACCTAACGATCTGGGGATGACTGCCGTAGTGGGGGCTTGTGCAGCGAAAAGCCCTTACATCCGGTTCTTCGACATTCTTGTTCGTCGCCGGATAGAGCACCTGCCAATCATTTGCGCCGCATAAATTGCACTCAACTTCAATCATGTGTCGTAGCCGCCGTTGAAAGGTGAACGGGGAACGGCAAGTAGTCGCCTTATTAGAAGGCGCAGCACGGTATATTGAGCCTTGATCACCTCATTGCGTGAAATTTTGGTGGTCCCTTTTCGGCGGTCCTCGAAGATGATCGGGACCTCGCCGATTTGCCAGCCGCGGCGCTGGCACATGAACAGCATTTCAACTAAGAATGAGTAGCCGCTTGAAAAGACCTGCTCCAGCGGGATTGATTCGAGTACGTGGCGATGATAAAGACGAAATCCGGCTGTGGTATCTCGCGCCTGAAGCCCGAGTGTCGCTCTGGCAAGGAAGTTGGCGATCTTGCTCAGCCAGATGCGTTTCCAGGTACAGTTTAGCGATCCGCCGCCCGGGACATAGCGCGAACCAATCACAACATCGTTACACTCGCTTATCTCGATCATGGCCGGGATGTAGCGCGGATTATGGGAAAAGTCCGCATCCATGGTCATGATGCGCTGAGCATCGAATTTGTCCAGAGCAAGCCGGAATCCGGATAAATAGGCTGTTCCCAAACCTAATTTGCCGGGACGGTGCACAACGTGCACCCGGTCAGGTTCACGTTCGGCCCAAAGGTCGGCCTTTTGTCCCGTGCCATCGGGCGAATTGTCATCAACGACAATAACACCCAGATTAACAGGGAGATCTAGAAGCCGGGTTATCAGTTCATCTATGTTGTCAGATTCATTATACGTCGGGACAATGACGACGGTATCCGGGATATTCATAATAGGTTCTTGCGCCAACAAACGGCCGATTTTAACGTATCGACGGGTGGGGTCAAAACGGTTTGCCAACTTCTCACCGCCGTATGCCTTACACGCGAGTTGCGACCGGCATGGCACCTTTTTGACTGAACCGCGAAGGTCCAGTTATAACATAGAGATGCGTATAGCGATTCTTTCCCGTAACAGTGCGTTATACAGCACACGCAGACTCGTACAGGTTGCCCAGTCACGTGGGCACATCGTCAGGGTATTGGACACCCTGACGATTGCCGTTGAGGTTGGCCTTAGCCGATCCGCAGCAGCGGAACTGCGCATGATCGGAACGACGCCCCTCGGGATAACAAGAACGGTCGGTGTGCCTGAGGTTGACGCGATTGTGCCGCGTATAGGCGCCTCTGTGACCTTCTATGGCCTGGCCGTGGTGCGCCAGTTCGAAGCACTGGGAGTCGTAACAACAGCAACAGCCGATGCTATCGCTTGCTCGCGCGACAAGCTGCATAGTTTGCAGACGATGGATCAGGCCCAGCTGCCTATTCCACGATCGGCCGTAATCGCTTCACCGAGGGCGCTCGTGGCCGCCGTTCAGGCGGTTGGCGGCCTGCCCGTGGTCATCAAGCTGATTCGCGGTACACAGGGACGAGGCGTTGTTCTGGCGCGTAACCTGGCGACAGCGGCGGCGGTTCTGGAAAAGGTGCACGCCGCCAGGCGGCAGGCGCTGGTGCAAGAATTTATTTCCGAGGCGGACGGCCGCGATCAAAGGCTGATCGTTGTCGGAAATCACTGTGTGGCGGCGATGGAACGCGTGGCTGTTGACGGTGAGTTCCGCGCCAACCTGCATCGGGGAGGAACGGCCGTGCCTATCAAGCCTGATGATAAAAGCGAACGCCTGGCGGTTGCCGCTGCGAAAGCTCACGGGTTGGCCGTAGCCGGCGTCGATCTACTTCAGTCAAATCAAGGCCCTCTTCTGCTGGAAGTTAACTCATCGCCAGGTTTGGAGGGAATCGAAACCGCAACGGGGAAAGATGTAGCCGGAGCCATTATCAGTTATCTGGAAAAAATGGCGCACCAACACGGCCGTGCCGGCTAGGGCGGATTAATGATCGCCCGGCTGCGAGTTAGCTGATTATGCTGATGTTTTCTTTGTGTATTTTGTCGAGCGTCAGCTTACTGGCCCCTTCTTCGCCTGTCTCGAGCAGCCAGCAAGCCGCGTAGTGCTCGTTACCGTAATCCTTGAAGGGCGGCTCTTCCTCGGCACATTTATCGAAGGCTAACGGGCAGCGTGTGTGAAAGCGACATCCAGTCGGAGGATTGAACGGGCTGGGCACGTCTCCCTGGAGGATGATTCGCTGTCTTTTCAGGGTGGGGTCCGGCACAGGAATGGCGGACATCAGCGCCTGCGTGTACGGGTGCAGGGGATCCCGGTAAATATCTTCTCGGGTGGCCAACTCAACCATCTTTCCAAGATACATCACGCCGACTCGATCGCTGAAATGTTCTACAACGCTGAGATTATGTGCGATAAACAGGTATGTCAAATTGAAATCAGCCTGCAGCTCTTTGAGTATGGTCAACACCTGAGCCTGGATTGATACGTCAAGCGCCGATACAGGTTCATCGCATACGATGAATTTAGGCCGCAGGGCAAGGGCACGCGCAATGCCGATGCGTTGTCTCTGGCCGCCGGAAAACTCGTGCGGATACCGCCGAGCGTGATCTGCACGCATACCCACTCGTGACAGCATTTCCACGACGACGTCGTAGCGCTCCTGAGCTCCTTTATCAGTATGAATCCGTAGCCCCTCGGAAATGCTCTCGCCAACCGGCATACGCGGGTCAAGTGAGGAATAAGGGTCCTGGAAAATGATCTGCATTTCGCGCCTGATACGCTTCAATTGGGAAGCATTCAGGCTAAACAAATCTTCACCGTCGAACATCACTTTGCCTGACGTGGCCGGTATGAGACGCAAGACAGTTCGCCCAGCGGTAGTCTTGCCGCAGCCTGACTCACCAACAAGGCCCAGAGTTTCACCTTCATAGATATGAAAGCTGACGTCATCAACGGCCTTCACCCAACCCTGTACACGCTGCAAAATACCACCGCGCACCGGGAAGTATTTCACCAGGTTTTGCACATCCAACAAAACGCGCTGGTCGTCCCTTGTCGCGACCTGGTTGCTACTGCTGATTTCTTTTGCCATTTCCGTTTTGTTCCTCTATTCGTATAACCAGCAGCGAACCCAGTGATTGGGGGCGATTTCTTTCAGAAGCGGTTCTTCCTCAGTGCAGCGTTCCAGCTCATTGTCAATCCGGGCCTGGCAGCGAGGAGCAAATTTACATCCTTCCGGAAGGTCAATCAGATTGGGTACGGAGCCAGGTATTGTTGTCAGCTCCCTATCGGCCTGGCCCAGGATCGGCGTTGAACCGATCAGGGCCGCCGTGTAAGGGTGTTTGGGTGATTTGAACAATTCGATAATACCAGCTTCCTCTACAATCCTTCCGGCATACATTACATTCACGCGATCGCACATCTCGGCTACTACACCCAGATCATGTGTGATCAGAATGATGGCGGTGTCCATTTTATTACGAAGATTGCGCATCAAATCGAGTATCTGGGCCTGTATGGTCACGTCAAGAGCGGTTGTGGGCTCGTCCGCGATCAAGAGTTCTGGAACACAGGCTAATGCCATGGCAATCATGACGCGTTGGGCCATACCGCCGGACAACTCATGGGGATAGGCGCGCGCCCGGGATTCGGGTTCTGGAATGCCGACCATGCGTAGTAGTTCAATGGTCCGTTCGTGTGCTTCATCTTTGCTTACATCCTGGTGCAAGATGATCGCCTCGGACAACTGATCCCCAACCCTGAACACAGGGTTTAGACTGCTTTGCGGCTGCTGAAAAATCATGGAGATCCGATTGCCACGAATGGCCATCATCTTTTTTTCTGGCAGCTTAAGTAGATCTTCATCGTCAAAGATTATCTCGCCGGCGACGATGCGTCCTGGCTGGCTGACGAGGCGCATAATGCTCAAAGATGTGACGCTTTTCCCGCAGCCAGACTCACCTACCAGTCCCAGGACTTCGCCGCGTTTGACAACGAGATTCACGCTGTCCACCGCCTTAACTGCACCGCCTTCCGTGAAGAATTGCGTCTTCAGATTCTTTATCTCGAGAATATTCGAGTTCTTATCAGTCACTTACTCTTCCTTCTAAGAAAAATTCTTCCACGCGCCTACCTGCTCGAAAGTGCAATTGGAGCTGCGCGGGAAATACTCTAGCACATCGCGATTCTATGCGCCAAACTTACACTACCCGGCCAACACGCTGGCAGGTCTGTTAAAATAATCCTTTCCGTAATTCCTCAATGAAAGGGCGATAAACGGAAACGTCCCGACCGGCGTGGTCAAGGAAACAGTAGTCCTGCACAATCATGGCCTGCTGCTCGCGATTATAATCTCTGTAGCGTATGCCGGAAACACAGGCCAGTCTCAGCCCGTCTTGCCCACCATAGTCATAGCAGTCACGTTTTGTTTTGACCAGCATGTATATCGCTTCTCCGAGGTAGCGGGTACCGATTTGTTCATACTGGTAAACATGAGTCAATTCGTGAGCAAGAAGAAATTGGTTCTCGCGTGTATGCTGGCCCATCCTGGGTATGTTGATGGTTCGCCAGGTTGCAAAGGCAAGATTCCCGTTTAGTTTGAAAACAATATTCAGGAGACCACCCTGGGCAACGCGAACCTCACGGTATCTAATGGCGGAGGGACCTGCTATGTCGGACATCAGGTCAATCTCTTCGGCTGTAAGCGGTGTGGTGTTCATGAAAAAATGAAACAAGAACTGCGCCAGTTCGGGGCCGCCAACAAGATCGAAGAGCTGCGTCAGCAGGCGGTGCAGCCAGTCGATCATCCTCCCAGCTTTATAGCGCATCCAACGCCTGGTTTCATGGTGGCTGATCGCGTCGATCATTTCCGGTAGAAAGAATATGATGCCCAGGATCAGGCGCATGGCCGTATCGAGGAGTCGCCAAACTCTGACCGGTAGATCGCGTATCAGATTGATTGGCCAGCGCAACAGGTAGCGAGCCCGTTCGTCGAGCCAATTCAGTATGCTTGCAATTGGTGAGTGCATTGGTTAACTAAAATGATGTTCCAGGTAGTTCTTTGAATGATAGCGCAGGAAGGCTTGACGGTCACTTCTCACATTCTTGTGCGGCCGAAAATGTCAGGAAAACTCTTGCTTGAGGGCTTCAATGATACGCAGGTCAGTGACGGCGAAGGGGAAGCGATCGAGATCATCAAGAGTTATCCAGGCGTGGTCGGCCACGCCAAGATGCTGTGGCTCGCCGGCTACGTGCTGCGCGTGATAGGCATGGAGTGTGATGCGAAAATGGGTATAAGCATGTTTGATCGTGCAGAGATAACGGCCGACCTCTATATCGATGCCCAATTCCTCTATGATCTCTCGCTTCAATGCTTGCTCACGGGTTTCAAGCTCATTTACCTTTCCACCGGGAAACTCCCACAACCCGCCAAGCATACCGTCCAACGGGCGGCGGCTTATCAGGAACTGCCCGTCTTCGGCAATCTGCGAGCGCCAGATGATGCCGGCAACGACATCAAAGTGCGGCGTGCGTTTCCTGGGTGGGCGGACAGGACGTTCAAAATGAGTGCCGCGTTCACGTGAAAGACAAAATGGCTCTAACGGGCAGGTCGTGCATTGCGGTGAGATGGGGAGGCACACCCGTTGTCCCAACTCCATCAATGCTTGATTATAGTCCCCGGGCCGTTCTACTGGAACGAGTTCGGCTGCCATCTGCCACAGTTCTTTGCGCGTTTCAGCGCGGGTTACATCATCAGGAATATCCGCCAGTCTGCTGAGGACGCGGATGATATTGCCATCCAGAACGGGAACGGGCTGAGCAAAGGCGATCGAAGCAATGGCGCCGGCGGTGTAACGGCCGATGCCCGGCAGTTTCATGAGTTGGGCATGCTCCTGCGGTATACGGCCGTTGTAGACATCCATGATCTGCTTGGCAGCGGCATGAAGATTTCGCGCTCGGCTGTAGTAGCCCAGGCCCTGCCAGAACTTAAGAACTTCATCCAGCGAGGATTTGGCTAGTTCGCCAATTGTTGGAAAACGCGCCATCCAGCGATCGTAGTATGGGATTACCGTGGCTACTTGCGTTTGCTGCAGCATGATCTCGGCGACCCATATAGCATAAGGATCGCTGGTGCGCCTCCATGGCAGATCGATGCGATTTTGATCCCACCAATACAGCAGTAATTTAACAGATTGTTCCTGTTGTTCCGCATTCAGGAAGTCCCGGGAATCCTTTTCCATCAAACGCTTTCTCCTGTGAAGCTCACTATATTCTAGACGACGCGCGGCCTACGCAAAAGCGACGCTCGCCTGATGAACAGCTCGATCAACTGATTTTGGGGAACTGCCGGCAGCCACTATCCGTCAGGCATAACAAATCGGCAAACTGCCTTTTTGGAGGTCTGGCATGGCACCAATTGTAGCAAGAACAATAAGCGAAACGGCCAGAGTGCCTGTACAAATCAAGATTCAATTTTTACGCCAGGTGATCGATCGGCTCGTCTTACAAGATCTGCGATCTTTGCTAAATCCGGGACAGGCACCGGCACCTTTAGTCGGCGCGGCGATGCTGGGAACGCTTTTAAGCTTTATTCCCGTTCCCTTCCTGGATACCTTTCTGGTGGGCTTTATCTTCGCACGATTCAGGAACGTGAACCGCGCTGCTTTGCTGGCCGCTCGCGTCCTCTGGAATGATCTTATCGTCATTCCACTTTACCTACCCGGCTTTCGCTTCGGGATGAGTCTTCTAGAACCGCATTTTGCGGACAGCTTGGGATTGCCGGTACAGGCGGGCGCCTTTTTGCTTGGTTTATTTGCCCTGATGTTACTTGCGACCTGCATAAGCGCTGTCGTGATGTTCAGCTTCATAACTCTGCTGCAATACCGTCATGGTTCGGTGGCAAATGGGATGATTGCGGACTCAATCTACTCTACGCAGGGCCGCGCGCACGGGGCTTCCGTCACCGCCGGCGATCTTCAACGGCAAGGCGCATAATTCATACAACCCATCATCGGCAAGGCCTAGATCAAGTCCTTCGAGTATGGCGATCTTGTTTCTTACCATGGCCTGATGGCCCGGTAAAGTCGTGCTCTCCAGGGCATCCATAGATGGAGCATCGGTCCCATAAAGAACAACACCGCACTCTTTTAAGTAATCGGATAGCGCCGGATCGGGGTGGGGGAAAGCATTAGGAAACCGGTTGTATGGATTCTTGCCCGCTGGCGTACGCACAAGCAGGCGCGGCGCCAACGAGAGATCATACATGGAAAAATCTTCAGGCAGCAAGGAACCCTCTTTTTTCTGTGCCGTTACAACCTGGGCCAGTCCCCAATAGGGCAGGAGATCCACCTGGTCCATCTTTAATCCCTGGCTGGTGACATGGTAAGGCGCGTCAGCGTGGCTGGCCGTATGGGCGCTCAGTGTCAGTGTGGTCAGGTTTACCATGTCGCCGGCATTGATGGACACTTGTGTCGCGATATTCACCGCTGTGTCGCCTGGCCAGACGGCCGTATCTTTGGCGATTTTCTTGCTTATGTCAATAATGTGTGTGTTATACACCGGCGCTCTCCTTCTACTGAACGATTAAAGCTAAGCTTCAAATTCAACATGTTGTGACTGATAGTTATGTCGCGAGACTTGAAAAGTATATTGGACATGAGTCGAGTTTCCAACCGGATTACGGTAAGAATATGGGAAGATTTGTCAGCACCCTCGTGGCAATGGGACAATAAGCATCCTATGCTACCGCCAAATAAAGGGTTCTTCTTCTTGGTTCTTTCAGTTGTTTTGACGGCCGCCGGTCTGGCGGCCGTGCTTCTGGCGGAACCGAAACCGAGCGCGTTTTTGCCGGCGCTGTTCAGGCAAGATGACAAAGAACGGCCGATGCAGGAAGTGCGAGCCCTTTGGGTGACGCGCTTCGATTGGATGCAAACCGGTGAGGCGGATCCCGCAAAAATCGATGAGCTCGTAGCCAACGCCGCCTCAGCCGGCTTCAACACGATCTACTTTCAGGTGCGTGCTGAGGCCGACGCTTACTATGACTCCAATGTTGAGCCCTGGTCGAGGCGCCTGACAGGCGAACTCGGCCGTGATCCGGGCTGGGATCCCCTGGCCAGACTGATCGGGAAAGCCCATACACGCGGCCTGCAGGTACATGCCTATATCAATGTATATCCGCTCTGGACGGGATGCGACGTGCCGCCAGACAACACGTCTCCGCGACACCTTTATTATCTTCTACAAGATTATCACGGTACGACGGATGGGAAGCTCAATGGCGCTCAATGGAGCACGAACGATGCGGTTTACTGTCTTCCCTATTTCCGCGTCAGTCCGGCCTCGGTCATGTTTGACAACCATTTGTTGGCCGTGGTCAAAGATCTGGTGCAGAACAATGATATTGACGGCATTCATCTCGATCACATTCGCTACGCCGGAGAGCAGGCGTCCTGCGATCCAGTGAGCGAAGAGAGATTTGGTGAGGAGTGTTTCGGTTCCCCGGGATATGGGGATTGGCAGCGACAGCAGATCAATGGAACGGTTGAGAAGCTGTACAAAGAAGTAACTACCATGAATCCGCAGCTCTGGTTAACGGCGGCCGTCTGGCCGGTTTACCGGGATGTTTATGGTTGGGGCGTCAACAGCGCATATGATACATATTACCAGGATCCGAAGGCATGGCTTTCCAGTGGCAATATCGATGGCGTTTCGCCAATGATTTACACTGGCAGCCCCGACTGCAATGGCACCTACTTCTGGACCCGGGAACGATGGTCGATCCTGGTTGACGATTACCAGCAGGGAGGCGGCGGTCGCTATGTAATTCCAGGCATTGGTGTAAACTACTGCACGTCAGATGATTTCGCCGAAATTGAAGCGCGCATTGAGATGGCCCGCGCGAAGGGTTCGGCAGGGCATGCCATATTCTCTTACAGCAGTCTGCTGCAAAAGGACTACTTTGACGATCTCGCCGAAGGTCCCTATTCCATACCGGCGAGCGTGCCTCCCTTGCCCTGGCATTAATAAGCCGTAGGGCAATCGCCACCATCGGAATGTGTTCAAGTGTAATATTAGGCTTCTAATAGGTCTAGATGAACGATCAAGAACAGCAGAATCAGGATTGGCTTCTGAAAAAAGGTAAAATTGTCGAGCAGCCTTTTGAATCGACGGTCCCTTTATTTGGACCGCTCATTGCCCGGCTTCGCTCATCGTGGAACAACGTGGCCGCCAAGTGGTATGTTCGGCCGATGCTGGCGCAGCAAAATGAGTACAATCGTTTGCTTGTCGAGCGGGTACAAGATTTCGAGGCCTACACATACGAATTAACCGCTGAACAAGATCGTGATTTGAGCCGGCTGCGGCACGACCTGGCCGCCTTACACCTTGAGCTGCGAAGACTGAACCAGCATTTAGACGACCTTGGCGCCCAATTGGGGGAAATCAGCAGCGACCAGGAGTCCAGTGGTGACGGTGAGTCTGTTTGAACTGAGCTGGCCCACGTTAAGCGAACTAATAATCGAGATGGCGCATTGCGAATAGCATACTTTAGTCCCTTGCCGCCGCAGCGGAGCGGTATCGCTGATTACAGTGGTGAACTGATTCCCCATCTATCACGATTAGCAGATCTAACCCTCTTTACGGCCGATCCCGATGCGGTGGATAAGGCTGTCGCCGTCCAATATGATCTGCGCAGTCACGAGCAGTTTGGAGATCTGAGCGATCAATTTGATCTCGCGCTCTATCACATTGGCAACAGCGAGTACCATGATGATATTGCGCGTATAGCTTTTGATGCGCCCGGCGTCATTGTCTTACATGATCACAATCTGCACCACGCAGTGGCGCTGAGAACGATTGGCAAGGGAGACCGTTTTGCGTACGCTCGTGAAATGGGCTACGAAAGAGGAGCAGATGGCGTACGCCGGGCGATGGCTACTCGTTATGGCATCGAGCCGCCTCTATTTGAGAATCCTCTAAACGGCCGTTTGCTGGATGCAAGCCTGGGCGTAATTGTCCACAGCCAATATACGGCTCGGCTTGTTGAACGGCAGGGGTATAGAGGATCTCTGTCGATCATACCGGCACTCATAGCGCCGTTCTCCGGCCGGTCGCGCCGCCGCGAACTGAATCTTCCCGACGACGCCGTGCTCTTTGGTAGTTTTGGCTTGATTTCGAAAGAGAAACAGATAATAGAGACGCTGCATGCACTGCGCCGCCTGCGCACCGAGATGCCGAACGCCTATTACTTGCTTGTTGGAAACGTCGTGGCAGAGCTGCCGGTTGAAGAGGCGATTCAAGAGTTGGGCCTGCACGACGCGGTTTTCTATGCCGGTTATGCCGCACAGCTCTCGGACTTTGTCGACTGGATCCATACGGCTGATGTCGTCATTAACCTGCGCAGCCCAACGGTTGGCGAAACTTCAGCGGCGGCGCTGCGAGCGATGGCAGCCGGTAAGGCGTTGATCATCAATGACGATGGCTGGTATCGCGAAATTCCTTCCGCCGCCGCGGCCAAGATCCCGCCTGGAGACGAAAGCGCACTGCTGGACGTCATGCGCTCCATCGGGCAATCAGAAGCGGTGCGGCAAGCCATGGGAAATGCCGGCCGGCAATACACGCGTAAGGTATGCAGCCCCGGGAAAATCGCCGAGGAGTATGTCCGCACCTTGACCAGAATCATGAGGACGGCGCGGATTTATGGTTAGCTGGCTTGTCATCCTGGTTGTCGCGCTTACTGTGACTGGATTGGGCGGCATGGTGGTACTGCAGTTCTTACCACTGCGCGCATGGCTCTCTGTGGAGGGCATATTCGCCTCCCTGACCATCGGTACTGTGCTTGGCGGCTGGCTGGCACTTGTCCTGGCTGAAATGGGAGCATTTTCCCTGAGTTCATTGTTGGTTGTATGGTTGGCCGTCTTGTTGTTGCTTGGTGGAATCGCCGCTGCACGTCTGGAGAGCACAGCCGCGGCGTATGAAGTGCAGACGATCTCCGGTAAGACACAGGAGAACGAATGGACGACGGAGGACAGTTTCTTTCTACTTCTGCTCATTGTCTGGCTCATTGCTGCTTTCTGGCTCTACTTTCGCCCGCATGAGTACATACTGGGCGGTGCCGATGCCGGTGTCTATGTCAGTATTGGCGCCGAAATTGCACAGAATGGCGGAATTACACAGCAGGATAAGGTGCTGTCGCAGTTGGATCCGGCGCTGCAAGCTGTCTTATTACGCCCGCTTCCTGGAAACCCGGTGGCCGGCTCCTATCTCTTTCCCGGTTTCTATGTTACGAATGCCGTTAGTGGAGCAGTTACGCCGCAGTTTTATCCCCTGCATCCGATATGGCAGGCCGTTGCATTCAGCATGAGTAGTTCGGTTGAGCAAGGCGTACGTGCTGAACTGCTGATCACGGGGATGTGGATGGCCCTGGCATCGCTGGCCGTCATCCTGACGACAAGGGAGGTAGGGGGCCGGTTTGCCGCCGTATTGGTTATGGCGGCACTCGCCGTGGCGGCTTTGCAAGTGTGGTTTGCCCGCTACCCGACCACCGAGGCGCTTACACAATTTCTTATGTGGTCAGGAATTTGGGCCACTGTGCGCTGGTTGGGTGATGAGAAACCGCCATCGTTATGGGCATTGGTCGGCGGATCAGCATTAGGTGCCGTGTTTTTGGTTCGCATAGACATGTTGGTACTGCTGCCGATATTTGTCGTTCTGGTGGCCGGATTGTGGCTGCGTGGTTGGAAAAGAAGTGACTGGTGGTTTCTGGTTCCCTTCTCATTTCTCGTTTTTTATTCCTTCTTTCATGGCATTGTCTTCAGTGCTCCCTACTTCAGCGAGCATGTTGGCTATGGTCTGAATTTGCTTCTGGCAAACTGGTGGATAATCATTGCCGGTTTGCTGATTGGGGGGAGCGCGTTATGGCTGATATCGCGTTACCGAGATAGGCATGGTGAGCTTGAGCGTTACCGCGCCCCTTTTCTTATACTTCTGATCGCTGGTTTTCTTGCGTACGCGATTTATGGATGGTTTATCCGGCCGGTCATCAATGAGGCTACTTTGCGTCCCGATTTATACAGCGAGTCGCTGCTGCTGATCACCAATCACGAGAACTGGCGCCGCCTGGGTTGGTATTTGTCAGCGCCTGGGATATGGTTGGCCGTTGCCGGCATTTGCCTTCTGATCTGGCGAGTAGAAAGCAGAACAGCCCTGCTCGTTGCTACCGGCGTCGTGTTTTCCGTCATTTACTTGTGGAATGCGCAGGCGAATCCGCACCAGATTTATGTCATGCGGCGCTATGTCCCGGTGGTGGCCCCGTTTTTTCTGCTGGCAGGCGCTTATTTTATCAGCAAGGCGGCGGACTATGTTTATAGATCGAGGCAAGTGGGAGCGAACGGCCGTTTGGTCGGAATCATTACTACGCTGGCAGTGGGAGCGTTATGGCTCGCGCTGCTGGGATGGTCGGCGCGAGGATTCATCAGCCAGGTCGATAATAAGGGCGTTATCGAACAGCTTGCCCTGATTAACGATGAGCTTCCCCCGAACAGCGTGCTGCTTTTCTACGACCAATCTCCGGTGGGCCTGGGGGATTTTTGGGGAACGCCGCTGAAATATCTCTATGGTCATGACGCGTTTACCATTAGAGATGTCGATCTACTGGCTGACGCGCCCCTGGCTGAGACCATTGAGTTCTGGCAAAATAGCGGTCAACCGGTTGTCTGGATTGGCGATCCAACCTGGCTGATCGATCATGATTTTGATTTCGAGGCGCACGGTTTTGATATCGCCAGCACGCAGATGGAGAGCAGCTACGAACATAAGCCTCAGCAGATTATTCCCGTGAGCTGGCGCCTGGAGGCCGCCTATATTGAGCGTAACTGAGAGGCAACCTCCGTGAACAGCGGGCGAGAGCCAGCGAGGAAAGCATGTCAGAGAACAGTGTAAGAGAAACGCAGCGCGAACTGCCGTCAACTGATCTGATCGAGATTCACGATCCAGAAATCGATCAGGAAGCGATCATGGCCGAAATCAGACGACGTATTCAGGAGCGGCGGCAGGAATTGGGTTATGAGACAAAACAGTTCGGTACATACGGAGGCTCACATTTCCCCGGACGTCCGGACGATGTGCCTTATGATCCGGATTTCTATGACCATCTGGAGTTGGCCAATAGCCTTTATCTTCAAGCCCCGACCGAAGTAGATTTACAGCCTTCTCCGGCCACGCACGTGCCGGTTCTGGGCTCCTTGTGGTCATTGATTCGTGAGCAGGTGCATGGCCTGGTTCTGTATTATGTGAATCGCTCGGTAAGTCACCAGACCGGCGTTAACCGTGAAATTATCAGCGTCCTCAATAAGATGACGGCTATTAACCTGGAACAACAACGCACGATAGGCAGACTGCAGGCGGAACTTGATGGGCTGCGTGCGGAGCTGGAGAAACGCAAGAGTTAGGGGAATGCGTATTGCTTTCATTTTAGCACGATACGGCCGTTCTGTTATTGGTGGTGCCGAGGTCCTTGCCCGAGGATTGGTTAGGGAGGCGGTAAAACAGGATTGGGAGGTAGAAGTATGGACCACCTGCGCGGTGGATTACACGACTTGGTCCAATGAGCTGCCGTCCGGTATGGCCATTGAAGAGGGAGTGCCCGTCAGGCGATTTCCTGTAGATGAGTGGCATGCCACGGAACACCATACCCTGAACCAGCGCCTCCTGCAGGGAAACTATCGGGATAGTACCTTCCAATATGACTGGGTTTCCAGCGGCCCACACAGCATGGAGCTGAACCAGTATGTCATGCGGAACGCGGGGGATTTTGATGCGATTGTTACCATGCCCTACTTGAACAGCATCCCGTTTGACGCCGCCTGGCTCGCTGGCGATAACGTTGTGCTTGTGCCCTGCCTGCACAATGAACCGACCGCTTATCTGGAACCTTTCCGCTTGCTGCTTGAAACTGTATCCGGTGTCATTTTTATCTCGCCTGAGGAAGCCGGCTTTGCCCTTGATAATCTGGGAATTTCTATCGATCGCAGCGCAGTTATCGGCAGTGGTGTGGAATTTGAAGCCCCTTGCGATCCAAAGTCAGATAAAGGAGCGCCCTATCTGCTGTATGTGGGCAGGCTTGATCAGGGCAAGAACGTATCATTGCTCTACGATTTTGTCAGCCGGTATGCCGAGGAGGGTGGGGATTTAAAACTTGTAGTTGCCGGAAACGGTCCCCGGAAACCCCCGGATCGCCCAGAATTTATTTATCTGGGACCGGTTTCTGATGAAGAAAAAAATCGCCTGTACGGCGAATCGCTGGCACTTTGCCAGCCATCCTCGAACGAAAGCTTTTCCCTTGTTATCATGGAGTCATGGCTTGCCAGACGTCCGGTGCTTGTTTACGCAGGCTGTGATGTGACACAGGGCCATGTCCGGCGCAGCAAGGGCGGGCTGTGGTTTGATAACTACCAAGAATTCATAGGCGCGGTCGAGTGGCTAAAACAGCATGAAACAGCCGCAGCGCGCATGGGCCATAACGGATACCGTTACGTAAGTGAGAATTTCACCTGGCAGCGAATTTTCGATAAATTTGCCCGGACATTGTCAGCGTGGGGGTTTGGAGACAGTCGATGATTCCTCCTGCCAGATCAGGTCGGCGGGTCATTCCGTGAAGTTTTATGAAAAAAAGGGTCCTACATCAGTTTCTCGTGGATGTTTCAACCGGAGATGCAACGAGTGACCATGCGTTCCTCATCCGCAGTTGGCTGCGTGATATGGGGTTTGAATCAGAAATTTACAGCCCCGAGTACGCGGAGGAGCTGGAAGCAGAAGTCCACCGCTTTACGCCGGGAGCCCTGACGGGCCAGGAACTCGTTATCTACCATCATACGATTGGTTCGGTGAGCCTGGATAAATTGATTAGCCGGCGCATTCCACTGCTGCTTATCTATCACAATATTACTCCCCCGAAATATTTCATAAGCACCGATCCTGTCCTGGCCGGCCAGTTGATAAAGGGCCGTGAACAACTAAGCGATATTCTACCGCTCACCCGCCTTGCACTGGGCGCTTCAGGTTACAGCGAAGAAGAGTTGAAGCAGATAGGGTATGAGAATACTGGTGTGCTGCCGATTGTCCTCAAGGAGGCGGCTTATGATATACCGGTTGACGGCGCGCTTCAGGCCAGGATCCAGGATGGCGGGCCGACGCTTTTGTTTGTGGGGCGTGTCGCGCCGAATAAGTGCCAGGAGGACCTCGTGAAGTTGCTTTATTACGTTCGCCAGGTTCTTCCGCGTGCTCGTCTGATTCTGGTGGGAAGTCTTAAGGCAGAAAGTTACGTGCGCTGGTTGAAAGATTTTATCGACAAAAACGGGCTCACTGATGCGGTGACATTAACCGGTCATGTCACGCAGCAGGAAATGGTGACCTATTACAGGTCGGCCGATCTATTTGTCTCAATGAGTGAGCATGAGGGCTTTGGCAAACCGCTCATTGAGAGTATGTACCAGGGTTTGCCTGTCCTGGCCTACTCTGCAGCGGCCGTTCCCTCTACGATGGGGGATGCAGGGGTCCTCTTTACTAGAAAAGAGTTCGAGCCGCTTTCCGAAATGGTTCGGATTCTGTATGAGGACCAGGAGATTCGACAGAAGTTGATCATCACCCAGACGCGGCGCGCGCAAGATTTTCTGGAGGCCAACGTCAGAATGCAGTTTAGAAAATATCTGGAGCAGCTAGACCATCTCCGTTAAGTGGATCTCTCTTTGTGCCATACCGAAGGGCAACTGGTGATGTTGGTTGATCGGGCCTGAACTATTTCAGGTCAAAGATAATTCTTGACGGCCAACTGATCACTTGACGGTTAATGTTTCGAACAAGGCCTGAAATTTCGCCAGAATAATATCCCAGCTGAATCGTTCCTCTACAAAAGCGCGGCCCTGGCGGCCCATCGTGGCGGCCAATTGGGGATCGCCCAATATACGGGTCAGAGCCAGTTCGAATTCATCGTAGTTGCCATAGTAGAGCCCACCGTTGCTCTGCCGGCACTGGTACTTCAAGACTTCGCTCTGGCCATTGACCAGCACCGGCGTTTCAACCAGCCATGACTCCAGGGCTACGAGTGACAGGCTCTCATACTGCGACGGTTGGACAAGGGCAACGGACGCCGCCAGGGCGTCAAATTTATCTTCCTCAGAGACAAAGCCAAGCGAGATAATGTCCGGCCTATCTGGAATGGGCATATGCGCTTTGCCAATCAATATGAGTTTGAGATCGGTCTCATGAGAATCGCGGTAGCGGGCGAAATAATCTAAAAGCTTGTGCACATTTTTGTTTTCATCCACGCGGCCTACATAGAGAATGAAATCACCGTCGATGTCATAGCTTGCACGAAAGCGGTCTGGGTTTACGTCTGCAGGCGTATCAATTCCGACCCCGGCCAAAAACTGAGGAATGTAGTTATTCTGCATGGCGGATTGCACCATACGCATTTCGGGCTCAACATTATAGATAATGGCCTGTGGCGCATGGAATACCTGTCGCATGATTCCTAGCTTGAGGAATGGCTCATCGTGAGCATGAGGAATCAGCAGGGCTTTATCAGACACGAGCGGCAGGCCGAATACAGTATGGGCGTAGAGGTAGGTTACAAAAATAAAGAGATCGGTGTCGGCGTAGGCGCCGCGTATAGCCTCTAATAATTTACTGGAAAATGGTCCCTGCGCGCGTACCCAATCATATTCATCGAACAGCGTGTGTTCTTTCTGAAGGATATAGGCAGTACGCTCAACTCCGTCGCTCGCACGCTCATAGTCTACCGGGAATCGTTCGATCCTGACGCCGTTGAGTGTGGTACTGCCAGGTGCGTATTCATTTGCCCAGGTGTGGTAGTCGATGGCGCACGTCGTCAACACACGAACATCGGCGATTTCTGTCAGGTGTTCGGCGAGGAGTCGCGCAAAGAATTCTGCGCCGCCGTTGACCTCGCTGCCGTACCGTTGTACCACTATCGCTATTGATGGTTTATGCATATCGTAAGAATGTCGCTGAGTTTTTTCTTCCGCCGTGCCGGTATGAGTTGAAAGAACAAGGACCTATTTTTGCTGCGCGTGTGCAGAATCCGGGGTCAAGCAGATTGGGGATAAAGTAGTCCTATCTTCTGCAAAATGCCTTCAAAAGTCTGCCGCGTTCGGGCTTCTAAAAATGCCTGCACGCGTTCTGTCTGGCCAACAATTAAACGCTGTCTTAAGGCGTTATCTGTAAGCAAAATGTCGACCAGCTCGGCTAACTCCGCATAGCGCTTATCCGTAAACATAACTCCGGCGTCGCCCATCGTGTAGGGCACGGCCGTTACGCCATAGGCTAACACAGGCAGCTCGCAGTACATACTCTCGACGAGAGGGGCGCCGAAACCTTCATGTTCCGACATGCTTATGTAAAGATCTGTGGAGCGATAATAAGTTACTAGATCCCGATGGGAGACCTTCCCGGTCAAGCATATGTTTCGCGACAAGTTGAGTGCGGCGGCCATTTGCTCAACATACCTGTCATAGCCTACCTCCCAACGGGATCCAACCAGATGGAGCCGTGCATCCGGATGGATACGACAAACATGGCCCATCAGCCGGACCAGGTCCTCTTGTTTCTTGTTCGGTGCAAAACGGCCTACAAACAATAGATTAGGACCGGTGGAACGTATCCTATCTGCGGTCGCATTGTTCGCCGGCAGATCATAATCATCTTGACGGAGCGTAATGGGAAATATGGCTGTCTTCTGATAGCCTGCGACAGATAGATCCTGTTCATTAAATTCCGAAACGGCCAGTGCCAGACCGGTCTGATCGCGCAGGGTGTGCAGCTGAACCAAACCCTGCCGCGCCATGCCGGCCCACTGTGGATCGATACGGGCAAAGTATTCCGGCGGTGTAACATTGTGATAGATCAAGAGCAGGGTCAGCTTCTGCTCTGATAAAAACTGCGGTACGGCCGATCCGATGCTGTGATGATACACAGCCCAATTCTCTCCCGGCGCGCGGCGGTATGAATACAACGGCCGTACCTCAGCGCTTATGCTTTCATGAATATGGAGAGCATAGATATTCGATTCGAAAGCCAGATCGCGCAGCCAATTGCGTATCAAGAAAGCCTGCGCCGTGATTGCATCCCCGGCGGCGGCACCGGTCAGGAATTGATGGAGAACTTGCCGGCTCATTTCCCCTCCCGCGCTTCTAGTTCCGCCCTCAAGTGGTCGATCTCCTCTTGCTGCGCTTCCACCACGCGCGTGAGCACGTTTAATGTATCGACCACTTCGTTGTTCATCCGGATTTGCTGTCGCACGGCTCGATTGACGTAAAACAAAATCAGGTCATGCAGTTGCCCGCGAAAACGCTCCCACAAATTGCCTATCCAGGGAGTGCGGGTCGCCGGCGAATCCGCCAACATGGGATCCAGATCGGGTGGGGGCATCTCATTAATCAATCTCAAATGGTAATAAAGATCGGCATTATAGGGGCGATCAGTTGGGGGCTGTGGCATAGCACTTAGCTCGCTAAATGCCGGAGCATTGATTTCGAGAGGCCCCAACGCACCCTCGCGCGCGTTAGCCCGTCTCCTAAGTTCGGCCAATAGAGCGTCAGACGTCCATGTGCTGTCGTGAATTTTGATCCAGTCGTTCATCTAGGTAACCAGAAACAAAGCGCCGGAACCAACCAACGCCACGCAACCGGCAAGCCCCAACGGTTGCTACGTTACAGCTCGTCCTGCTCCTCAAGATATTGGCTCAAGGTAGACAGCGCTTGTAAAAACTGCTGGTTCACCTCCGCCTGCTGATCGGTCAGTTTCTGAACATAGAAAATGACCAACTGGTGAAACATCGCGCGGAAGCGATCGATTATCCCGCCAAAGACCGCCACATTGGATTTAGTTACATGGATTTTTACGCCAAGTTGATTCTGCGCCAGAATGGCACGGTATAGATGTTCGTAAAATTCAGGAGGTAAGTTTTCTCCTTTGATTGGTATATCAACCTGAGAAGGTAACTTGCGTTCCAGGACCTGCTGGCGGATATCCTGCATAATTGCTTCAATGTTGACACGTTCGGTCAATTCTTGTTCCGAATCTTTCATAGTTGATTCCGGCCGTTGTCTGGAAAGTAGAGCGTCGACAGGTCCAAATATACCACAGACCAATCAGGGCGAGTAAGCAGGCTCGATGACGTTATCCCTACGATTATTCATTCGATCCGTCCTGTTCTCCCTTATCCTTTACTGCATGCAGGGTTCCATAATCAGCTAATTTTCCGGCGAATTGACGTCTTGAACTGCGTATAGTACATGGTGATTCTATTAGAAATTTGTCGCAATCATTCTCATTAAAGACGGTGGTGGTACTATGTGGCCCTGATATGGCTGCATGGAGTCCAATCCGGGAGAAAGCTCGGATTGCTGTTGGCCGATATAACGAATCCATCCCAGTTATTCGTTGGCGAGCCGCATCCATCTTCCAGGGTTCTGTCTTACCTCACAATCGACATTTAGGGACACGGACCGGGACAATAAGCAGGTAAGCGTGAGTTGTTCAGGAAAGAAACTAACTGTTAATCTCTCGCTTTATCAGGGAAAGGATGTTCAAAAGAATCCCTTTCGGACATCAGGTTACGAGGAGAAATTATATATGTTCCGCAGCGCATTCATCAGGGAACGCATCCATTTTGCCTGGTTATTTGGGTTATTCTTGCTGCTTACAACCACGGTTTTGCTCAGTGCATCGGCCGATATCACGAGGGTGCGTGAAGCTCCTTTGTGGGAACGATCGCTGCCTTCAACATCCTGTCCCTGGTCAGATTCCGATACCTACTGCCACCGCGCCTCGCCCGTATTGGCGGACATCACGGGTGACGGTAATCTGGAGATAATCGTCGCCACAAACCGCGGACACGTACAGGCTTACCGCTACGACGGAAAACTTCTGTGGAGCACAGACATAGCGCCTGCATTTGGTATGAAGCGGGATACACAAAAAACTGCTTCCTCTCCCGCCGTAGCCGATATTGACGCCGACGGCTACATGGAAATAGTAATGGGTGCGGGCACCGTTAAGCGCAATATCTGTACACAAGGTGGGGTCATTGCTCTGGAGCATGATGGGAGTGTCAAGAAGGGGTGGCCGTTTTTGACAAAGGATGGTGATATCCCCCCCGCGGGATGCCGCGAAACAGTGTTTGCGACGCCGGCGCTTGGCGATCTGGACAAAGACGGTGACCTGGAAATTGTCTTTGGCGCCTTCGACAAACGTTTCTATGCCCTGGACCACAACGGCAGACTGCTGCCGGGATTCCCTCCAGACAGTTACCATTTCCTACGATTCGGTTGGGATAATCTGATAGGCAGGCTGGGAGATACTATGTGGAGTTCGCCTGCACTTGCCGACCTTGACGGTGATGGTTACCTGGATATTGTTACTGGTGCGGACGAAGGGGATTATGATGGCAGATTTGTGCCGGTAATGGGATCGTGGAGCTGTCCCTATCGCTCACCGAACACACAAGGGTATTGCGGTGGATCGGTCTACGCATTTGATCGTTTTGGCCAGTTGATTCCCGGGTTTCCGCGTTATTTGTATGAGATCATCCAGTCTACCCCGGCCCTTCTGGATGTGGACGAAGACGGCCGTTCCGAGATATTTGTCGGCGCAGGCGATTACTACTACCTGAACAGCCCGGACAAACCGAAATATGGATTCCGTCTTTTTGGTCTTGACAGCAACGGTCGTGATCTTCCTGGATGGGAAGGGGGTAAAAAAGTTGGCGGCGTGGTTATTTCATCCCCGGCTATCGGAGATATCGATGGCGATAATGCTCCCGAGATCGTGTTTATGGCCGGTGACGATAGGCTTTACGCCTTTGACTTGAATGGCCAGCGGGTTCCAGGTTTCCCGATGACGCCGCGGATTTATACCGGTTTAGTCTTGGATTCAAATACAGTGGGCTCGACTGCCATTCTTGCAGACTACACTGGCGATGGCAAAATGGAGATTTTTGTGCGGCATGCCTGGGAAACAAACATCATCGATGGTACAGGGACGCAGTTGACAAAGACATCAAGCAGTGATTCAAAGCCGGCCTATATAACTCTAGGAAGCCTCTGGAACAGCCCCGCCGTGGGAGATCTGGATCGAGATGGACGTCTGGAACTGGTTTCTCAAAATAGCGAACTGACAGTATGGACACTTCCTGCTTCCTCAGGACTTGCCGACTGGCCGATGTTAAAAAGAGACGCAGCGCGAACTGGCGCGGTCGTACCTGATATCAGGGTAGAACCTGATACAATGCATATGGTGCACGAGAGTGGCAAAAAAACGAGTTACACTACCTGGTTGAATTTGACCAGTTTTGCCGGAACTTTTGATTGGGCATTGAGCACCAATGTAAGTGGAGTAATCAGTTTTCCCAGGGAGTCGGGAAGGGTCAATGGGACCAGAATGGTTTCGGCTCTTTTGACTATTGACGGTGATCTTCCGCCCGGAGTTCACAAAATTGGCAGGATTGACTTAACCATCTCACGCGATGGGGCTGTTCATGAAGTTGTAAGGATACCGGTATCTGTGACCGTTTTTAAGGACCTGAACCAGTCGTTCTTACCAGCTTTGCCTTGATTTGGTGAATCGAACGCATGCATGTTTTGATTGCGACGCCAGCTTTCCCGCCATATATTGGCGGCGGGGAGCGGCATACCGGCACACTGGCAAAGAACCTCATCGGCCGCGGCCACACAGTCTCCGTGGTTACAAGTGCGGCGGAGGAAGAAAGTGATTTTTGGAACGGCCGTGGCCGGGATGTTGTCGTAGAAAGCGATGGCTCGGCGTTAACCATCATTCGCGTGCCTATACAGCCGATGCCGGGTGGCTTTCGCGGCCTGCTTGCCTGGCGGAAAAGCATGGTCGTGTTGTCGACTGTTCCCGGAACAGGCGGGTTGCTGGCCAAGATGGCGGGACGGGTTCCTGCCATGGCCAACCTGGATGAGGCTTTTGGAAAGATCGAGAAGCCGGTGGATGTGGTGCACGCCTTCAATATTTCCTGGGAACATATGATGATGGCCGGCTGGCAGTATGCGCGTCGAAATAGCATTCCCTTTGTTGCTTCACCACTGGCGCATCTCGGGACCGGGTCTCGCGACCGCGTTGCCCTCAATTCCACGATGCGTCACCAGCGCGCGATGCTGTCCAGAGCGGATCTGCTGCTGACGAACACGCTTGTGGAGGCGCAGGGCCTGCAATCTAGAGGCGTCAAAACGGAAAAAGTCGACGTTGCCGGTCCGGGCATAGATATCCCGGAATACGTGGCTGACCTACCGGAATCGGCCGTGTCTAAAAAACCCTTTGTGCTGTATGTCGGCCGTATGAGTTACGACAAAGGAGTGCTGCATGCTGTGCAATCGGTGCTGCGCCTGCGAGAGCAGGGCAGCAAGCTGCATATCATATTAATCGGTCAAGAAACAGAAGAGTTTTCCCGCTTTTTCGATGATTTACCTGACCGTGACAAGAGATATGTACATGTACTTGGCGTTATTGAAGAAAGCCTGAAGCATGCTTATCTCAGTGAAGCCGAGGCGCTTTTATTACCGTCGCGCACTGATTCGTTCGGTATTGTCCTGCTTGAGTCCTGGCTCTACAGCAAACCCGTTGTCGCCGCCGCCGCGGGCGGCATCCCGGCCGTCGTCGACAACGGCAAGACTGGGATTCTGGTTCCCTTCGGCGACATTTCATCCCTGGCCAACGCAATCAGGCTCGTCACCGAGGATCAGGAACTAAATCAGATTCTGGGTGAAAACGGGTTCAAAAAGCTGATGTCGCAGTACACATGGGAAGCGGTTACTGATAAGGTGCTCGGAGCTTATCATGAAGTAGTCGATGCCGGAGCATTCTCTCTGGAGCAGCCCTAGCCAGACAGGGATATTGAAACAGAAGGAGCAAACACTGCGGATTCTGCATCTCGTTCACCAATATCCGCCGCACTACGTTGGCGGGACTGAGTTGTATACGCGATCCGTGGCCATTGCGCAGGCGGAATCGGGCCATGACGTTGCCGTTTTTGTCCCGACGCCCGAGGCCATTAAGCGTGATGCAGGTCCGCCGGCTTCAGACCTTGAGAATGGGGTAAAGATTTACCGCATTCCGATCGGTAACCGCAGCCGGTCGCAGGTTTTCTTGCACACGTTCAGAGAGCCAGGACTGCGTAGAAGCTGGCGGGCAGTTTTGGAGACTGTACGGCCGGATTTAGTGCATATCGAACATTTGATGGGAATGCCTGCCGCAGCGGCGTCCGATCTAATGGATCGCGGTATCCCTTTTGTTGTGACCCTGCATGACTACTGGTATATCTGCGCCAATGCCCAACTGCTAACCAATACGGACCAAACTATCTGCGCCGGGCCCGATGACCGGGCGTTGAACTGTGCGCGTTGTGCCGTGGCACGTGCCGGTATTAGAGGAGCGGGCGGGACTGCGCGGCTGCTGGCGCCAATTATGAAACGACGCAATCGGGCGACTGCCGCTGTGCTTGAGGCGGCCGGCAGGGTCATAGCCCCGACCAATTTTGTTCGTGAGATTTACGAGGGCTTAATGCCTCAAAAACTGCGTATCGATGTTCTACCTCATGGCACCAAGCTGCCCCCAAGCAGCATCGAGAAAGCGCAGAGTGAACGGAGGCGGGATAGAAGAGACGGCCGTTTGCAGGTCGGTTATATTGGCAGTATCGCCTGGCAGAAAGGTCCGCATGTACTTATCGATGCCGTCAATTCTCTGCCCGAGAACGATATCGCGCTCACACTGTATGGCGATACGACGATTTTCCCGGACTATGTCTCGGAACTGAAGAAGTCTATCGGCCGTTCGGGGATTGAACTGGGTGGAACGCTATCTCGTGATGCTCTCTGGCAGACAATCACCGAGTTCGACATCGTGGTTTTGCCGACGCTCTGGTATGAAACATCGGTGCTGGTGATCGATGAGGTTCAGGCGATGGGTGTTCCCGTGATTGGCTCGGATATTGGGGTGATGAGTGAAAAAATCCTGGACGGGGTTAACGGCCGTCTTTTCCCTCCCGGTGATGTCGACGCCCTTTGCTCCATTCTGTCGGAGATCATCAGCGAACCGGAAATGATTGAATCGTGGCGTAAAAACATCAGGCCAGTAAACAGTATCGATCACCATATAAGCGCGCTTGAAGAAATTTATGCCGCTGTTTTAGATGCGGTATAATGCGCGATTGCAAAGGCGGTATTCGAAAAACTCTGCATTGATAAATGTGATTTCTAAGCCACGCAATCCTTATGTCTGTTGAATATGAATCCACGGAAAACAATCCCGCACCGAGCTATGTCTTCGATGCTGAAGGCGGGACAAATTCCTGGCGCACGAAGCTAGACGAGCTGTGGCGTTATCGTTATTTGCTGCACAATCTGGTGCTGCGCGATCTGAAGGCGCGTTACAAGAACTCCGTTTTTGGCGTATTATGGAGTCTCCTCAATCCACTGGCCATGATGTTGGTGTTCACGTTGCTATTTTCGGTGATGGGCAACGATAATACGCGGCAGTATCCCGTTTTCGTCCTGGTCGGGTTGATTCCCTGGATGTTCTTTTCCGGCTCGCTCACTGCCGGCACGACATCGGTTACCAGTAATTCATCGCTGGTTAAAAAGGTCTACTTCCCGCGCGATCTGCTGCCGCTGTCATCACTACTCTCAAATCTGGTCAATTTCCTCATCGCCTTTGTGGTGCTTGTGGTATTTCTCTATGTTTTTGGCCTGGGGCTGACGAGTCACGCGCTCTGGGTGCCGGCCATTCTGGGGACACAGTTGATCTTTACATTGGGACTGTGCTTGCTTTTGGGCTCGCTGACTGTTTTCTACAAGGACGTGCTGATGATCCTTGAGGTGGTTCTGCTGGCCTGGTTTTTCCTGACGCCCGTCTTTTACTCTCTGGAGATATTTGGCGAGACAGCCACGCTGATGGGGATTACCTTCGTTCCGGCACAGGTAATGCGCTGGATTAATCCCATGGCCTCGATCATTGACGGCTACCGTACCGTCTTATGGGGAACTTATGGCAGCGAAGGGCCGGTAAGCATGAATCCCGCCTATCTGCTGCGCACCTTTATCACAGCCGTAATTGTTCTTGCGGCCGGTTATTTTGTCTTCTACCGTCTCGAACATCAGTTTGGCGAAAAGCTTTAGTTTTCCAACTATGCGTCGACTTTCCCTCCGGCTGCCTAACCGTCTATTTGTTCTGTTTGTTCTCGCCCTGTTGGTTTTAGGAGCAGGCTGCCATGGATTTTCCGGCCCAACGCCGACGCCTTTTGCGGAACAGATATCATCCAATAGTGAGGGGGAGGCTGAACCTGAAGCAACGCCGACGCTCGAAATGGCCGAGGCGGCTCTCACTGCAGAAACCGCGTCAGATGAAGAGCCGGACGGAGACGAAATAGAGGTGCCGCCTGCGTCGGATACACCTGAAAAGCCGGATGCGTCTGAAACGAAAGTGACTCCGGAACCAACCGGTAAACCAACGAGGACACCTCCGCCGACGGCGACGCCAATTCCTTCTACTACGCCAACAAGCGCTCCGCAGTTTGCGCCGGTCTTGCAGATTCAGGAACCCCAGCCGGTTCGCGAAGGTGTTTCCACTCCGGCGACGGCCATACCAACAGCGGTGCCGGAGTTCACTATCCCCAAGGGCACAACAAATATCTTGCTGCTTGGAAGCGATGAACCGGTAGGTGACGGCGGTGTGAAGCGCACGGATACGATGATCATTGTTTCTGTCGATCCGGATGGTCCGACGGCGTCGATGATTTCGCTGCCACGTGACCTATATGTATATATTCCTGGTGGAACGATGAGCCGCCTGAACTCGGCTGTGACATTGGGCGGTATTGAACTGCTGAAACAAACGATCCTCTACAATTTTGGCGTGCCTATCCATTATTACGCGCAGGTCGATTTCCAGGGCTTTGAGGATGTGGTCGACGCCATCGGCGGCGTCGAGGTTGCTGTCAGCTGCCCCTTCAAGGATTGGCGCATCAAATCCCCGGAACTTGATCCCGAAGATGAGGACAACTGGTATGTCTTTGAACTTGAACCGGGTATCTATGAGATGGATGGCGATACGGCACTCTGGTATGCGCGTTCGCGGCTGATGTCCAATGATTTTGACCGTGGTCGCCGCCAGCAGCAGTTACTGCGGGCCATGTTGAATCAGGGCGTTAAGCTCGATCTGGTGCCCCAGGTGCCGGTATTGTGGAACAGCTATAAGGACTCTGTTGAAACGGACATGGATATCGGCCGTATGCTGCAGATTGCTTCTCTGGCCCCGGCCATTCGTGAGAATGGCGTGCAGAATCTTTATCTGATGGGCAAGACGGAATCATGGATCGTACCCGATACGAACGCTCAAGTGCAGCTTCCAATCTGGGAAGGCCCTGGAAATATGTCGGATACATTCCAGCGTCTGTTCCTGCCTCCGGCTTTGAATAAGGCTAACCGGGCGCCGATTGAAGTGGAAATAGTCAATGCCAGCGGCAACGAGGAGCTGCCCAGACTCGCCGCGGAGAACCTGGCCTGGCATGGATTTGTACCGGTTATCAATGATGAAGAGATGCCTGAAAAGAAGATTACAACCCTCACCTATTTCGGGCCCAACTTCAAGGGTTCATATGACTGGTTGATTTCCTGGATATTCCATCTCCGCCAAAGCGACGTGGTCCTGAACGACGAGGATACGGAGTTTTCCTATAACTACCAGGTGGTTCTCGGCCAGGATTTCGATCCCTGCCTCAACGAGTTGTTTGCCCCCCAATCCTTCTTGCCTTGATTGCCATTGCTTGTTTTCGTCGATAACGGCATAATCCTCGCAGCCTGAGTCCCGGTATCGAGAACGGCTGTCAGGCCATATACCGCCACCACTTACACATAGAAGTAGAACAGGTCTGGAGGGCACAGCGTGAACGACAAACGTGAAATACGCGGCTGGGCCATGTATGATTGGGCCAACTCCGCATTCAGTACAACGGTTGTGACCGCGCTGTTGGGCCCTTATGTCCTTGCTCTGGCTGAATCCAGTACCAGCCGGCTCACCTTTTTCGGGACACAGGTAGAGCCAGCCGCAATTTTTCCCTTCGCCGCTTCCCTTTCGGTTGGCTTGCAGGTGGTGTTCCTGCCGATTCTGGGAACGATAGCCGACTATACCCACTTGAAGAAGCGCATGCTGCTGACGTTCGCCTATTTAGGCGCGTTGGCAACCATCCTTCTTTTCTTCATACAAGCTGACTCACCAATTATCGGTACCAATGGGGCGTTGCTGTTGAGCGGCCTGTTATTGATGTTGGCAAATCTCTGCTTTGGCGCAGCCGTTGTCTTCTACAACGCCTTTCTACCCGAGATCGCCTCGCCAGATCGCCGCGATGCGGTCAGCTCCCAGGGATTTGCGCTGGGATATCTTGGCGGTGGATTGCTTCTGCTTATAAATCTGGGAATGCTGACGCTGATGGACGATACCGCTCTTGCAGTACGGTTGAGCCTGGCGAGCGCCGGTGTCTGGTGGCTTCTGTTTACCTACCTTTACCCGCAGCGCCGCCTGAAGCAGCGCAAGGCGGCGCGCGAATTGCCGCCCGGAGCAAGTTTGCTTACGCAAGGTCTGAAAGAAATATGGAGTACGGTCAAAGACCTGTTCCACCACTACCCGCAGACTCTGCTCTTCCTGGTCGCTTACCTGATCTATAACGATGGGGTTCAGACTGTGATCATTGTCTCCACCGCATTCGCGGCGGATGAGTTAGAAGTTGCTACCGATATGCTTCTGATATTAGTGCTCATGATCCAGTTTGTGGCCTTTTTTGGCGCGTTGGGATTCGGCCGTCTGGCGCGCTATATAGGGGCAAAACGAGCGATCTTGATCAGTCTGGTTATCTGGTCAGGCATCGTCATCTTTGCCTATGCAGCGCTCCACGAAGTATGGCAGCTATTCGTGCTTGGTTTCTTTGTGGCAATTGTACTTGGAGGCTCGCAGGCTCTGAGCAGGTCGCTGTTCTCACAAATGATCCCCCGCGACCACGAGTCGGAATACTTTGGATTCTATGAAGTCAGCGAGCGCGGTACATCCTGGCTTGGTCCCCTGGCATTTGCCTTTGCGGTTCAGGCTACTGGTTCGCAGCGGTCCGCCATTATTACGCTTATCGTCTTCTTCCTGGTTGGTCTTGTCTTGCTCAGCCTGGTAAACGTACAGAAAGCGATGCTTGATGCTGGCAACGATCCGAGCGGCGTTGTCCTCTAGGTCCGGATCTAGGTATCTTTGGACCAATCGCGACGGCGCTCTTCCTTACGCTGGCTGTGCTTCTTCCTTTCTTCCATCCATCTCTTTCTCATTTGCTTGGTTGGTTTGGTGGTAACCCGTTCTGGCTGCTCCTGGAGAGCATCAAATAACAATGAAATAAAGCGGGCGATGGCCAGCTCGCGATTTTGTTTCTGGCTCCTTGTGTCCTGGGACGTAACCTGGAGAACGCCCTGGGAATCAAGCCTCGACGCCAGCGCAAGCTGCAGTTTTTCCCTGACTGGTTCGTCCAGCGAAGGGGAGTTGGCGACGCTAAAGAGAAGGGTTACCCTGGTGTGGGAGCGATTTGCGTGCTGCCCGCCAGGACCGCGGCTGGGCGAGAATCGAAATTCAATTTCCGACAGAGGAACTTGAAGATCTTCTGTTATTGCTATCGTATTGTCGTCGACCATGATTATAACCGTATTGCACTTGGTATTTGTTGACAAGGAAATCATGTGTAATACACTGCAAAGCAAGTCTTAATTAAGGCCCAAAAATTTTTATGCCGGCGTTAAACTACTTTTCACGAGACTTTGTGCTCATTTTCTTTCTCGACGGAGTCGGCCTGGGGTCACCGGATCCGCGGGTTAACCCCTTCGTTACAGCTCATACACCTGCTATCAACGATTTGTTGGGCAGGGACGATTGGTACCTGGCAGGCAACGGTCCCATCAGCTCAAAACGCGCGACGCTGGTGCCAACCGATGCTAACCTATCTGTTCCAGGCAGGCCTCAGAGCGCGACCGGTCAGGCGACTATTCTCAGCGGTAGAAATGTGCCGCTGCTGATTGGTGAACATTATGGGCCCAAGCCGAACGGGGCCGTAAGTAAGTTAATCGGCGAAGGGACTATATTTGATGATGTCGCCACGGCAGGGGGGAAAGCGGCCCTGCTCACCCCTTATCCACCCCGATATTTTGACGGTATTGAGAGCGGCAGGCGTCTCTATTCGGCTGTTCCCCTGGCGGTGACTAATGCAGGGTGGCCGCTGTTCACCCAGGACGATCTACTGAACGGCCGCGCGGTTAGCCCTGATTTTACCAACAAAGGCTGGCGCGATTTTTTGGGTTTTCCCGATATAGAGGTCATCACACCGTATGAGGCAGGCAGGCGAATCGCGGCTGCTGCCAGGGAGTATGACCTGAGTTTTTTTGAGCATTGGCCGAGCGATCGCAGCGGCCATCGTGGATCGTTGTCCGACGCGGTTAAGCATCTGGAAACAATCGACGAGGTCGTCGGAGGATTATTGGCCGGATGGCCTGAAGATCGCGGCCTATTGATTATCACGAGCGATCATGGGAACATAGAAGAGAAAAACCATCGACAGCACACGCGCAATCCTGTGCCTACTATTATCGTGGGCAGAGATCATGCGCGGCTGGCGAAGCAGATTGTAGACCTATCGGATATAGCGGGAGTGGTCCGCTCAATCCTTAACCTGGATAAGAAGGGAGTATAATTAAGATGAGTGTTGGGTCTGAAGAATTTCGTGATGCGCTGCGGCATTTCCCATCAGGAGTCACTATTGTGACCATGATCGACCCGCAGAATGGACTGCCGCATGGTCTGACGGTTTCGTCATTTGCCTCGGTGTCTCCCAAGCCCCCTTTAATTCTGGTCGGTATTGACCACCGCGCGACGGCATACCGGATTTTGGAGCAAGAAGGTGCGGTATTCGCCGTTAATATTCTTGGCCATGATCAGTCCGAAGAATCAAATCGCTTTGCCTGGGTTAAGGATGAAGATCGATTTAGAGTTGGAAACTGGGGAAAAGCGGTAACCGGCGCTCCAGTTCTGCTTGATGCACTGGCCTGGCTGGACTGCACTGTTTATGCGCGTCATGAAGCGGGAACACACACTATCTATGTGGGTGAAATTCAGGCAGTTGGTGTGCCTCGCGCTGATGAACTGCCCCTCATTTATTGGAACCGCGGCTATCGTTCGCTGCACAATCGCGAATCAAGCGATTAGAGTTTCAACCTGCGCATCATAAAGCGGCGCTATGTTGGACCAATCATATCGGGCCATCGCTGCGGAAAGGGCTGCTGCTGCACGCCGCGACTCATCACTATTCAACAGTGCCATTCTCAGGATGTTAACTAATCCCTGAAAGTCATCATACAGACAGGTCTCGTGATACTCGACCGGAATCAGTTCCGGATAGCTGAGCCGGGCGGGAAGAACGGGAAAACTGTTCGCGTATATCGCCTCCAGAATACCGATGCCGAAAAATTCGTGATGAGCGGTTGAAACCACAACGTCTGACTCCCAAAGCAGACGCGCATAGGTGAGCGGGTCGGCGAAACCGGCATGATGTACCCGCTCACCCAGATGGTTGATGCCGGATTCAAAGGCGGGCGGCTGACGGCCGAACTGCTGGCCACAAATGGCGACTCGAAAGGGAATGGCTTCCCTGGCCAATACATCAAGGGCTGCGAAGAAGGTATCAGGATTCTTGTCGTATTCCCAGCGCTGGTTCCATAGAATTAAGGGGTTTTGCCGTTCAGTTTGCGAAATTGTTTTTCCGTCGCGACCCATATCCAGACGGCCGAAATCAATCCCCACCGGCATCACCAGACTCTTCTTTCTCAGCCTGCGCACCGAGCCCAGCTCGTTGTATTCAGGAAAATGTCTCAAGAAGTTGGGCAACGCGGCGAAAAAAGATTCCAGATGATAAGATGAATTGAACCAGACCTCATTCGCGGCCAGCATGGACGCGTAATTAATAAAGGCATAATGTTGGTCGCGCTCACCAAGCTGGCGGCGCATAGGTCCTGTGGATTTATCTGCGGGCAGCGGATAAGTTAGCTGGTTTTCATGCATATACAGTACGATGGGAGTGTTGTTCGTGGCCGATCGCGTCAGGGATAAGAAAGTTGTCAGGTCCAGCATGTCGGTTGCGAGAATGAGATCGGGCTCCAGTCGGCGTTCCATAAAGCGCCGGGTAAGCGTGACGGCCGCACCGTGCATGCGCCACTTCCAGAAGCGTGCGGGAAGGGTGAGAGACTCTATTTCGTGGCTGCTCATGTGGCTGTAGCCGTCGCCCCATGCCTGATGGCTTCCACCATGATAAGGAGATACCAGCAATAGTTTCATCAGACTCAACTTCGTCAGACAGCACCTTTTTCAGGTTTTAAAAGGTTAGCTACACTCGACCTTCAAAGTACATTGTACTATACTTACCCCATCAAGAATGCTGGAGATTTTCATTGTCAAAAGAGGCAGCCGAGCTCTACTGGGATTCGACATACGCCGTAGCAGCAGCTTTGCAGGAATATCATCCCCAACGTGATCCTGAGAACGTAGGACTGGACGAACTGGCCCTTTTGATAGAGAAGCTTCCTGGTTTCGCTGACGATCCGGCCCAGGTTACCGAACAGCTTTTATTTGACATCCAATCCGTATGGTATGAGGAGCTCAACTCATGACAGCAACCGGTACCGGAATGACATCCGATATCCCTGTTCCTGAAGAAATATCAGATAATGTAATCATAACAACTATCGCCAAGCTGCTCGATCCCGTTTACAACTGGTCACGCCGTAACTCAATGTGGCCTCTGGGATTTGGTCTGGCATGCTGCGCAATTGAAATGATTTGTACGGCATCCAGCCGCTATGATCTGGCTCGTTTTGGTATGGAAGTTTTCCGGGCCACGCCGCGGCAGGCGGATCTGATGGTTGTGGCCGGCACGGTGACCAAGAAAATGGTCCCTACGATTGTGAGGCTTTACAACCAAATGCCAGAACCGCGCTATGTGCTGTCGATGGGCGCCTGTGCCTCCGGTGGAGGTCCGTTCAAAGAAGGATACAGCGTGGTAGACGGCATTGATAAGTTCCTCCCCGTCGATGTATATGTGCCTGGCTGCCCGCCAACGCCCCAGGCCCTGGTCAACGGATTGATAGCGCTGCAAGAAAAGGTTGACCAGCAGTCCATTGCTTCAGTGCCCTGGTATCGCAAAGACGATCCGGCGGCCGGTCTGTATCCCATACCCGTGCTGGGCCCCGATCTGGTGGATGTCAGGCAGTTGGACAAGATTGTGGCGGAGGCAGAAAAGGCTAAACAATCCGAGCAGACGCAGCCGGAAAGCGCTTTATCACTGGAATAAATGCGTTCAACGAGCAATCAATTTCCCGAGTTTAGTTAGAGGTTTTTATGACTGAGGTAACAGACACCGTGCCGTCGAATGGAAATGGACAGCTAATCTATACCAGTCCCGCAGAACAAGCAGTTAATAAGTTACTGCAGGCATTTCCCGATGGTGTTGAGTTAGACGGCCGTGAAGGTTATGAAGGTGTTATTGTCGCTGCTGATCATCTGATTCGTGTGGCTACGCTGCTGCGCGATGAGTTGGGATTTAGCTACCTGTCCAGCATAACGGCCGTCGATCTCATCGATGAAAATAAACTGGAGGCGGTCTACCATTTCTACAGCGTCAACAATGGCGGCACCGCCGCGGTCATTAAGGTCCAGGTTGACCGTGATGATCCGATCGTGCCTTCTCTCACACCCATTTGGCCCGGAGCGGATTTTCAGGAGCGTGAGGCCTATGACATGATGGGCATTGTCTTTGAAGGCCATCCCGACCTGCGCCGAATCCTGACCTGGGAAGGATTCCACGGATATCCGCTGCGTAAGGATTGGAAAGAACCCTTTTTTGAGGAAGAGCATAAGCCCTTCGGCAGTCGATGGCCGGGCGGCGAGGTTCACCGCGCGGAAGAAGAGAATCTTTACGGCATGAATGTGCAATACCCTCCGGGTTGGATGCCCAAGGGCGATGAGTATGATGTTGAAACCGAGATGTACTCTGATCTGGTCCTGCCCCGGGATGCCACACCGGGTCTGAAGACCGATAAAGTTACGGTTAACATTGGCCCCCAGCACCCTTCGACTCATGGTGTATTCCGCATGGTTGTCACCCTTGATGGGGAGACGATAGCGGGACTGAAGCCAGTGATGGGCTATCTGCACCGTAATCACGAAAAAATCGGCGAACGTAACACATTCATTATGAATATGCCATATACGGATCGCCTCGATTACATTTCATCTATGTCCAACAATTTTGGATATGCGCTTGCCGTCGAGAAGCTGTTCGATATGGAAGTTACCGAGCGCGCGGAATGGATCCGTATCCTAATGGCCGAACTGACGCGAATTTGTAATCATTTATGGGCCATCGGATTCTTGCTCAATGATCTGGGCGCTCTGCAAACACCCATGCTTTATTATTATTTGGAGCGGGAACTGATCCTTGATTTCTTTGAGGCCACGGCCGGAGCGCGCATGATGTGCAATTACTTCCGTTTTGGCGGGGTTGCCTATGATCTTCCTGATGACTTGCGCGGGAAAGAGATTTATGGCTGGTTGGATGAATTGGTTAACGATAGGCTTCCTGCCGCTCTCGAACAGGGTGATAGACTGATAACGGGGAATGAGGTTGTGCGCGCTCGCAGTATCGGTGTGGGGTATCTTTCCCCGGAAGACGCGATTGCCTACTCTGCCTCAGGCCCGCTGCTTCGCGCCAGTGGTGTGGCTTATGACGTTCGTAGAGCGGATCCCTATTCATATTATGAGCAGCTCGATTTTGACGTGGCCGTTCGCTATAACGGCGATGTCTATGATCGCTATCTGGTACGAATGGACGAGATGATCCAGAGCCTGCGTATTTTGCGTCAGGTGATTCCTCATCTTCGCGAAACGGCCGGTGCGCCGATCGTTTCCAGCAAGCCGCAGTACGCGCTGCGGGCGCCAAGGAATGGCGAGGCGTACGGACGTGTCGAAGCCCCGAAGGGAGAACTGGGATTTTATGTGACAACGCGTCGACGTGATTCGAATCCGCAGCGCTATCATGTGCGTGCCCCATCCTTTATCAACTTGACGCCGCTGGAAGTGATGTCGATGCGCCACAAGGTGGCCGACGTGATCGGTATTTTAGGAAGTATTGACATCGTGTTGGGTGAGGTAGATCGCTGACCAGAGGACAGTGAGCTGCTCCTAGCAGTGCTTGCCGTCTCCTTTATTTTTAGCTGGAGTGACTATGTACGGAATTGGTGTTATCAAAGGTCTTGGCGTGACGCTAAAGAACTTTTTCATATCATACAAAGATGACCTGGCCTGGATGGGCAAGGGTGGTCGCTATTACAATGAGGAGGCCCTTTTGCAGCGCCAGGGACTCGAAGGTCAAGGTGTTGCTACGGTATTCTATCCTGAAGAGAAATTACCGATGCCCGAGCGGTTTCGTTTTATTCCCTTCCTGGTTACCGACGATCCACCACCGGGACAGAAATGGGGCCATGACTGGTGCACCTCCTGCGGCATTTGTTCCAAGGTATGCCCGCCTCAGTGCATCTGGATCGAGAGAGGAAAGCAGCCAAACGGCCGTCCCAAGCCGGAGCCCGAGAAGTTCTTCATTGACATTGATATTTGCATGAACTGTGGTCTTTGTGCGGAATTCTGTCCCTTTGATGCGATCAAAATGGACCACGACTATGAATTGGCCAGCTACGATCGCACCACGGCACATATTCATGACAAAGAACGGCTGTCGAAACCGCTAAGTTACTGGCGCTCGATTGCGCCGCGTAGAGCGGCAGCCGAAGAAGCTGCGCGTAATTTCGCCGAAGAGGCCAAAGCTCGTAAAAAGGCAAAAGATAAAGATGCCGAGTCACAGGAGGAGCGCATTGCCGAAGCTATTGCGCGCCAGCTAATCTACAAGGGTGCATTGTACTAGGGTTTCCAATACCTTGATCTGTCGGTTGGCCGGGTAATTTGTATTGTGCTCGGAGAGTACGCTTATAAAAAGATCGCTCCAACTGGAGCGATTTCCATATTTGGGATTGATTAACAATGAAAACAAACAACAGTTCAAATGTAACAGAAGAAGCCGTTATGGCGGCTTTGTCTACCGTCATCGAGCCGGAACTGCACCGCGACCTGGTATCGCTCAACATGATACGAGACTTAAATATAGACGGCGGCAATTTGCGGTTTACCATTATGCTTACCACGCCTGCCTGTCCCCTAAAAGGGAAAATGGAACAGGACTGTATGGCGGCTTTATCGAGTATCGAAGGCCTTGGCGAGGTAAAAATCAACTTTGGATCCAACGTACCAACCGATCGTCGAATTGGCGCGCAGCTCGGTCAACAATTTCGTAATACGATTGCCGTATCCAGTGGTAAGGGTGGCGTTGGAAAGTCAACGATCGCTGTTAATCTGGCCATTTCGCTGGCTGAGCAAGGCGCCAGGGTTGGTCTGTTGGACGCTGATATTCTTGGCCCAAACATACCCACGATGATGGGTGTGGATACCATGCCTCCCGTGCGCGATCGCAAGATGGTACCGGCCGAAAACTATGGTGTGAAGTTTATCTCGATGGCTTTCCTGGTGAAGCCGGACCAGCCATTGATCTGGCGTGGACCGATGCTCCATGGTGCGATCCAACAACTCCTCACGGATGTCGACTGGGGAGAGCTGGATTACCTCCTGGTCGATCTTCCCCCGGGAACCGGTGACGCACAACTGACATTGGCTCAGGTGCTGCCCCTGTCCGGAGCGCTCGTGATAACGCAGCCGATGCAGGTCGCAGCAGATGACGCTTTACGTGGTCTGAAGACGTTTGAAAAGCTAGAAGTGCCCATCATCGGCGTGATTGAAAATATGAGCGGGCCCATATTTGGTACAGGCGCCGGCGAGAAATTGGCCCATGACTATAATGTGGATTACCTCGGCAGTGTGCCAATGGCCGCTGAAGTTCGCGTTGGTGGTGACAGCGGCGATCCGGTTGTTGTCGCACATCCTGAGTCTGATGCTGCGGTTGCACTGAACGAAATTGCGCGCAAGGTTGCTGCCAGAATCAGCGTGTTGACACTGAATAAACAGGCTGAAGGCATTATCCCGATTCAAATGATAGGTTAGGCGGATCAGTCTGACGCAAGAAAGCCGGCTGCAAGCCGGCTTTTTGTCCCTAAGCGGTTGGCCTGTCAATTTATCAGTCAGCTCTTTAAGATGTGAATATGACCAGTGATTTGTGATGCGCTTCGAGATTCGCTATAACTAACCGAAGTATAATAACATGATGAACTGCCAGTTCATCAGCGGAGAAATTAATGGGAACAATATTGGCGGAAGGAACCTCAGAATATGCGGGCATCCGCTTTCAGAAACTTGGAAAGATCTATCATTTCCGGATTGGAAAACACACGGATATCGAGCCTGGTGATCATGTTGTGGTGGACACGAAACGAGGTTTGCAGCTTGGGCAGGTTATAGCCTATGTCGATCCCGAAAGCGTGCTGCGCCGCCGCGGAGTGCGGACCATCGAACGGAAGGCTACGCCGCGTGATCTTGTGCTGCAGCAGGTCTGGCAGGCTAAAGAGCTCGACGCACTTATTTCGTGCCGGGAGCGGGCTGCGAATCTGGGCATTACGGATGCGAAATTTTTAAAGGCCGAATACAGCTTTGATGGATCGTGGTTGACCATTCTCTATTCAACAGAAAACAAGAAGCTTGACCTGAAGTCGCTGCGTTCGGCGCTGAACCGGGCCTTTCGTACGCAGGTGGAACTTCGTTCGATTGGACCACGCGATGTTGCGCGCATCATGGGCGGTTATGGTGCTTGCGGCGCCCCGCGCTGCTGTTCGACTTTCTTAACTGAGTTCAGCCCAATATCTATCAAAATGGCCAAGGCACAGAATGTTTCGCTGAGCCCTAACGAGATCACGGGCATGTGCGGGCGGCTACGTTGCTGCCTGGTGTACGAGTACGAGCAATATGTCGAGGCCCGTAAGAGTCTACCGAAACGGGGTAAGCGTGTTGATACCCCATACGGCAAAGGCAAAGTACTTGATGTTCGTGTTCTCAAGGATACCATCCTTGTGAAGCTTGAGGATGGCGAAGTTAAAGAGATTCCGCGCCACGAATTTGAACCCTCAGACGAATTAGAAGCTCTGCAAAAGAAGGCTGCCGAGGGCTGCAACAACGGCGAGAATTGTGACTGCGGCGCCCGCGGCGGTGAAGCGAAAGAAACAGGATAACGACTTTGAAATCAAGAGACGAGGCCTGGGAACTGGTTACACGGTATGTTCAGGACTCCGGCTTGCGACGCCATATGCTGGCTGTTGCCGCAGCAATGCGATTTTATGCGGCGATCCTGGGTGAAGATGAAGATGATTGGGAAACGATTGGCCTGATCCATGATTTCGACTGGGAGATTCACCCCGATCTGGATCGCCATCCGATTGCCGGATCGTATATTCTGCGTGATGAAGGCTGGGATGAGGAGACGATTCGTGTTGTCCTCTCTCATTATACCGAAGGGACGAACGTACCACGCGAGAAGCCCGTAGACTTTGCCCTGATGGCCAATGATGAAATCACCGGTTTGATTGTGGCAACAACCCTCGTCCGGCCGTCCAGGGATATCGCTGATGTGAAGCTCAGCTCCGTGCGTAAGAAGTGGAAGAACCGCGCTTTTGCGGCGGGTGTGGATAGAGATGAAGTTGAACGTTACACGGCCGATTTCAGCCGCGTCTGTTTCGATGGCCAACTCGATCTTTGGTCGCACGTCGGCAACGTGTTGGCCGCAATGCAGGCTGATGCACAACTGCTGGATCTGGACGGCCGTCTGGCCCAATAAAACCATACTGTTCAAATTATGAGCACACAAGAAGATCTGACTGTAGAACAAGCATTGTCTATGGTTCTGGCCGGGGTCGAACCTCTTCCTTCTGAAGATGTTCCGTTGGCCGATGCGTTGGGCCGGGTCCTTGCCGCGCCTATTGTCGCCCGCGATAGTCTGCCCCCTTTTGCGAATTCTTCGATGGACGGTTATGCCGTGCGTGCCGAGGATACTGAGGAGGCGGCAAGCAACAAACCGGTATCGTTTAACGTGCTGACCGATATCGCCGCCGGTACCGTGGCCGATGTGGTCGTTACTCAGGGAACGGCGGCGCGCATCATGACTGGCGCAGCCATGCCGCAGGGAGCGGACGCGGTGGTACCGGTAGAAGATACCAATGAGCCATGGCGGGATAGTGCCCGGCGGCTGCCTGAGACGGTTCTTATCCACCGCTCGGTGCAGCCCGGTGATTATGTACGGCCAATCGGTGAAGATATCGAAGCCGGTCACCAGGTATTAGACACGGGCCACGTCCTTCGTCCACAGGAAATCGGTGTTCTGGCTGCTCTGGGCGTGAGCATTGTACCTGTTCACCGGCGTCCCAGAGTGGGACTGCTTGCAACCGGCGACGAACTGATTGCCGTCGAACAACCGCTTCAGCCGGGAAAGATCCGAAACAGCAACAGCTACGCTCAGGCTGCTCAGATAATGACGCTGGGGGCAGAACCAATCAGTCTTGGTGTTGCCGGAGACCGTGAGTCAGACGTCCGCCATAAGTTGGCCTTGGGCCTCGAACAGGAGGTCGATCTCTTTGTCAGCTCGGCCGGTGTCTCGGTCGGCGCTTATGATGTCGTCAAGGCTGTTTTAGAAAAAGAGGGCAATATTGGTTTCTGGCGTGTACGTATGCGTCCCGGAAAACCATTGGCTTTTGGTGATTATCACGGCGTTCCCTATCTCGGTCTGCCGGGAAATCCTGTTTCGGCGATGGTTTCATTCGAGCGATTCGTAAGGCCGGCGATCAGGAAGATGGCCGGGTTCAGCGGTCTCGACAGACCTGAGGTGTCTGTGGTCTTAAAAGAAGAGATTACTTCGGATGGCCGCGAAACATATGTGCGCGCCGTGGTCAGGCGCACGGCCGATGGCTACGAAGCTGTTTCAACCGGCAGCCAGGGATCAAATATCCTCACATCACTTGTAAAGGCCAATGCCCTGGTGATAATTCCCAAAGGCGTGCGGCAGGTCGAAGCGGGCACGGTGCTGCGCGCGCTCATGATTGATTGGCCGGAAACCGTATTCTAATAAAAGAAACCCGCTGTTTGGCGGGTTTTCATTTTCATTAACTATCTTGCTGGAACTGTAAGGTGCGATCCAGCAAATCTTCTTGATCCTGGCGCCGCCGCTTACGGCGATCTTTTCTCCGTCTGCCCTTGCTTCGAACCTCAAGTGCGTCAATCGGTTCGTCGCCCATCGCTCTACGTAGGGCAACCTCCATTGCCGTTGGGATCTCTTCGAGCTCCTCTTCGTAATCGTCGGCCTCTTCAAATGTCTGCACGGGAGCCGCGGCCATTTGCTGTTCCGGTTTTTCTTGCAGGTTCTTGATACTCAGGTCGATACGGCGCTTGCGCTTGTTAAAGTCAAGCACCTGAACCTGGACCTCGTCGCCGACCGACAGGAGTTCGCTGGGATGTTTAACGTAATCGTGGCTGATCTCGCTGATATGAACTAATCCCTCGCGTTCCGCGCCAATATCCACAAAGGCGCCGTATTTTTCCAATCTGGTGATGGTTCCGTCGTACGTCTGGCCCTTCTTCAGGTCGCTCCATTCTACGGCCAGCGGCTCCACCATGGTTACCATGATCTGGCCCTGCTCAGGATTCACTTTCTCCACCCAGACGCTGACCGTATCACCTTCCTGCAGCACATCGGAAACACGGTTAACCTGATCTTTTCCAAGTTTCGAAATGTGTATCAGGGCATTCGTACCAATGCCCAGGTCGATAAAGGCACCATACAATTCAAGGCGTGAAACGGTGCCATCCACCTTCATTTTGGGTTTGAGGTCGTTGATCGACGTGGGTGCGGCTGCAGCCACGTCCTCAATTTCAGACTCCTCATCCTCAACGGCTGCGTCCTCTTCGGTTTCAACCTCGGCGAGATCTCCCGCGCCAGCTTGAGCATCTACCGCTTCGACCTCATCCGTAACAACCTCAACCGCGTCTCCTTCGAGATCCTCGGCTTCCGTTGCGATTTTTTCTTCCATAACAGCACTCCTGCGCAGATAGTCTGACTTTCTGCGCTCTACCATATCTTATCGATTGTTCTGACATCTTGGGGGCAGAACACCGTCTTATGTTCAATGACGAATAGCAATTATAGCAATCGGCATAGCCGTGTCAAACGCATCGAGCTTGAAACCACCGCTGTACAAAATTCTCTCAATTATCCCTCAGATGGCCGAATTTATTATGTCCAGAAGCACGGCAGACAGCACCTAAGAAATAAGAAAATCGCTATGATCATGCTCCATTTAGCAAGCCGTACGCGATCTGATGATCCGGCTGCAGGCCGTCGGTAATCATTAAATTATGTGCCGGAGATAGCCCTGTTGGAAGTGAATCATATGCAAACAGGTGGCCAGCAGCATCGGTGGTTACCGCTCGCTGTGCCAGATGTCCGCTAAAAACAAACTCCATTCGTGGTTGGCCTTTCCAAAGATAGATACCTGATAGGTCATTAAGCTCGGCGTTTTCTCCAACCACCTGCCGGGCGAGCCGCTCGGCCAATAACCATGGCGATTCTTCCACAGCAAAGTTCGAGGTTGGGAGCGACCAAGATTGCGGGCCTTCTTTTGGCAGAAGTAGTATTTTTCCGTCCGCATTTTGGAGAAACAATGTCGCCCGAACCTGCCAATCCGGCGGCGGGGCATAAGGAGGCAGCCCGAGGCGCGAACGGCGGAAACCCAAAAAGGGATAGATCACGCGGTTCAGCATGAAAAGGCCCAACCGCATCATTGGATTGACATGATGATCGCCCCAATAGGGCGGACCGCCTTGGTGGTTGAAGGCGTCCTCGACCTGCTGTTTGTGGAAAGGCAGCATGGAGCCAGGCAGCGGGTTTGTGCCAAAAAAACCAGCTCGCGGTGTTTCATCTGATGGTGCAGGCTCACCGCCGCCCGGGATACTGCGAAAGCAAATGAATAGGAAATCCTGCCAACTGGTAGACAGATAATACATACCGGTAAGGCGGACAGGATAAACAGTGAGGCCCGTCTCTTCACGCGCTTCGCGCGCGGCCGTGTCGCCGGGCAATTCGTCTATCTCACACGCACCACCGGGCGGAGCGAGCGTTCGTGTGTCATCACGCTGAACCAGCAGTACGTCTCCAAACTGGTTCAGCGCGATGCTATTGCAGCTAATTATCACGGGAAATCCGTTTTGTCTCGCCCGGGACGTCTGGAACCTTCGGTCGTCGCCTAGTATGCTTCATCGCGAATCATCGCATATGAGATTTCATTGTGGCGGCGGAGATGGGGCTGCACGTCGAGCGTCGTCAGGCGTCCCTCTTCAATCACCACGCGGCCGTTAATGACCGACCAATCCACCTGCCCAGGGTTGCAGAGCACCATGGCAGCTACTGGATCGTGCAGGGAGCCGCTGTAAGGCAACTGCTGTAAATTGACGGCGATGAAATCAGCGCTCTTTCCCGGCGCGAGAGAACCAATATCGTCTCTGCCCAACACCGACGCGCTGCCGAGTGTGGCCAGTTCCAGCGCTTGCCTGGCCGACATAGCCGCCGCGTCGCCGGCGAAACCGCCCCGTCCACCGGGCGCCTCGCTCAAATAGCGATCTGGGGCGACACGCTGCAAGAGCAATGCCAGGCGGGCTTCATTCAACAGGTGCCCGCCATCATTGGAAGCGGAGCCATCGACACCCAGCCCCACGCGAACGTTCGCCAGGCGAAAATCTACAAGGCGTGCGATGCCGCTGGCCAGCCGCATGTTGCTGGCCGGGCAGTGAGCGACGCCGGTACCTGTACGGCCGAATAATTCAATCTCCGCATCACTCATATGCACACAGTGGGCGTGCCAGACATCGTCGCCCGTCCAGCCAAGCGATTCGACATAGCCTACTGGCCGGTAGCCAAACGTCTCCAGGCAGAAAGATTCTTCCTCCACCGTTTCGGCGAGGTGGGTATGCAGGCGCACGCCGTATTCTCGCGCCAGGTCGGCCGATTCACGCATCAGATCAGGCGTGACCGAGAAGGGCGAACAGGGCGCCAGGACGATTCGGATCATGGCCTGAGGGTCTGCATCATGATACTGTTGGATGAGCCGCTGGCTGTCCTTCAAGATGAATGATTCCTCTTCTACGCAGTCATCGGGCGGCAAACCGCCTTTGCTTTCACCCAGCGACATTGAACCTCTCGCCGCGTGAAAGCGCATGCCAATATCCTTGGCAGCGCGGATCTGGCTGTCCAGCGTGCAGTCATTTGGGAAAATGTAAAGGTGGTCGCTGCTGGTCGTGCAGCCGGACAATGCCAGTTCGGCGAGACCGGTCAGCGTGCTGACATAGACCGCTTCATCGTTGAGACGCGCCCAGATGGGGTAGAGCGTTTTTAACCAGGTAAAGAGATCGGCATCCTGGGCAATTACGCGCGTCAGCGATTGGTAAAGATGGTGGTGGGTATTGATCAAACCAGGCAAGACAATATGAGCGGACATATCCAAAACAGTATCAGCGGTGGCGGGAAGGTCGGCGGTTTTTCCGACCTGTTCAATGATGTTATCGCGCACAAAAAGACCGCCGTTCTTGATTTCGCGGCGCTGTTCGTCCATGGTCACTAGAATAACAGCATTCTTAACAAGGATTGTACTCATGTCGCCTTCTCTACTTCGTGATGCATCCTGTTTCCAGGCTGTGCCAGATATGGACCGTAAATGATTAAGGATACTGTAACACGGCTGCAATTTGCGGTCCATACTTTTGGCTTG
>JBJYWZ010000664.1:0-1692 GCA_046259725.1 Promineifilaceae bacterium (SeqCode)
CAAGAGCATGGTAAAGATTGGCCAAGCGGCGCATAGGGTGCGGGCCTTTATGCTAGAATGTGAGGTACTGCACGGTAGGCGCTCTGCTTGACAGCCTGTTGTGCAGAAAATCGTTCGTAGCGCGCCGCCTGTCGATCGTATTTTGCACGGTCAGGCGGACTGAAGCAGACAGCATAATGCTGAATTGATGATCTATGGCCAGGCAGACCAACCTGTCAGAAAAGAATAAGCAGCAGCCGGCGCCCGTCATCCGCCAGGAAATCTGGGTGCCTGCGGTGCATGACATGAACCACCGCAGAAATTGGCCTTCAAAAGGGGGTTTCTTTCTGGCCTCTGTTCTTGCATTCCTCTTTTCCGTTGCCGTGCTTGTCGGGCTGATAGCCCTTACCCTCCTTTTCTTTTACAGCGATCTAATTTTTCCGGGGACGCGCGTGGTCAATATACCGGTTGGTACGCTTACCTCAAAACAGGCAGCGGCCGTGTTGGCCGAGCAGATACCGGGGCAAGAAGTCCTTCTGGTGCACAGCACCGGCGCCTGGCCGGCGACCGCGGCCGATCTGGGAGTGTCGCTTGATGTGCAGGGCACGGTCTCGCGCGCTTATGAATTGGGCCGAACTTTCACCGGCCTTTCAAATCTCGTTTCCGGAAATTTGCAGGTCGAACCGGTATGGCAGATTGATGAACAAAAGGCTGCGGCGCTGCTTGAACGCCTGACCGCCGAAGTAGGCGTCGATCCGGTGAACGCGCAGGTCAAGATTGAAAATGGTGTCGTGCAGCAGATTCCCGCGCGTGAGGGACTGGCGCTGGACATTGAAATGACGCTCAATTACCTGCGCGAAAACCCGACAGAAATCGTACGCACGGGCCGCCTGCCTCTGGCAACGCGTCCTGTTGCCGCTCCCATAGCCAATGCCGACCTGTTTGTATCCGAGGCCCAGCGTTATCTTGCGAAACAGGTCGTCATCCGTGCCTATGATCCGATACGTAATGAAACGGCCGAGTGGCAGATGCGCCCGCAAGATTGGCAGGAATGGCTTTCCCTGATAGTTACGCCCGGCGATCCTGATCCCTATGCATGGACTGTGGACGAGGAAAAGGCGCAGCACTCCCTGGCCACCGGCTGGTCCTGGTTGGGCGACCAGCGCTACCTCGATGCAGGTGAAGTGATCCCGGAAGTGGTTGACGTTATCACCTCCGGACGCACGGGATTCGATGCGCGTGTCTATTACCAGCCGCAGCAGCATACTGTGCGGCCGGGCGAATCATATTCCAGCATAGGCTATAATTACGGCATTCCCTATCCCTGGGTTCAGCAGGCTAATCCCGGGATCAGCACACTGTCTGTTGGCGATGTGGTCACCGTGCCCTCTCCAGACGATATGCTGCCCCTGCCCATTGTGCCCGGCAAGCGCGTCGTCGTCAGTCTCAGCCAGCAGCGTGCGCGGGTCTACGAAAACGGGGAATTGATCTGGGATTGGCCGGCCAGTACCGGCATCGGTAGCAGCCCCACCTCACCCGGCGTCTTCCAGATCCAGAGCCACGAGGCGGAAGCTTATGCCAGCAATTGGGACCTATATATGCCTAACTTCATGGGCATCTACCGCCCGGTGCCGTCGTCTGATTTCATGAACGGCTTCCACGGTTTCCCCAACCGCGACGGCTTCAACCTGCTCTGGACCGGCGACCTGGGCC
>JBJYWZ010000665.1:0-2176 GCA_046259725.1 Promineifilaceae bacterium (SeqCode)
ACAACGAACAGAGGAATTTCAATGACCGATAAGGTGATCTTTACTCCCTATTTCCTGGACAAAGGCTACAGCGATCTGGACCACATGGTGCAGGCGGATTGGACCGTCAACCGGCCGGACCTGCCGCAGGAGGACCAGCAGGCGCGTATGGCTGCGCTTTATGAACCGCTGGCGCAGGCTGTAGAAACGGCCGTTCGCCAAGGCGAGCGCCCGGTCAGCATCGCTGGCGACTGCTGCGCCTCATTGGGCATGGCCGCCGGCCTGCAGCGCGCGGGCATGAAGCCGAAGTTGATCTGGTTTGACGCCCACGGCGACTTTAACACCTGGGAGACCACGCCCAGCGGCTTCCTGGGCGGCATGCCGCTTGCCTGGCTGGTAGGGCGGGGCGAACAGAGGATTATGCACAGCCTGGGAATCAAGCCGCTCGCCGAACAAGACGTCACACTGACCGATGCCCGCGATCTCGATCCGCTGGAGGCGGAAGCCGTCGATTCCTCTATCGTCGATCATCTGGAGGAGGTCACCGATCTCAGCAGCGCGCCGCTTCCTTACGGCCCCCTGTGGATCCATTTTGATGTCGACGTCCTGAACCTGGAAGATGCGCCGGCGGTGAGCTACCCGGCCGACGGCGGTCCTTCAGCCCGCATTCTCGCTGAGGTGTTCGAAAAACTGGCGGTGTCAAGACAGATCAAGGCCGTTTCGGTTTCTCTTTGGAACCCGCAGTTGGACGGGGATAGGCAAACCGAGCAAGTAGCGCTCGAACTTTTACACGACTTATTGGCCTGAATCAGATTAGATTAGTCTCTGGCAACCTGGCATCTGCCTTATGGATAATTCCCGGCATATGCTATCATTATTGCGGTTTCATGGTAATTTGAATTAAGCAAGGAGGATTACGGCATGGACCAGCTTCGCAAAGATTTTTCAACCGTCACGATTGCCTTGATAGTCGTGGCTCTGGCAATAAATATCGTTGTTGGCACGATCATTTTTCAACTGAAGATTCCGTTTGTTTATCTTGATTCCATCGGCACAATTCTGGTTGGACTGCTTGCCGGTCCCTGGGCCGGTCTGGTCACGGGTATCCTCTCGAACTTGCTTTGGGGACTTCTGGGTAATCCCGGATACGTGCCCTACGCGCCTGTCGCCGGCGTCATTGGTTTGATGGCCGGCATATTCGGCAGCATGGGCTGGTTCAAATCCTGGTGGAAATGGCTGCTCGCCGGCCTGATTACCGGCCTGGTGGCTGCGCTGCTTTCCGCGCCTATTACAGCGTATGTTTATGGCGGCGTGACCGGCGCCGGCACGGACTTGATTGTGGGTATGTTCCGCGCAACGGGTTCCAGCATCATGGAAGCGGCGCTGGGGCAGGGGTTGATCACCGATCTCATCGACAAAACCTTTTCCTTCTTCGTCGTCTGGCTGATCGTGAAAGCACTACCGACAACGCTGCTCACGCGCTTCTCGCGCTCGCAAAATGTGCTGGAAATGGGTGACGTCGATCTGGAAAACATACTTGATCAATAACATCAGGCGTAGTTCGACGTGACTTCAGCCACACTCTATATCGACCGCGATGCCGGTCTGCAGCGCCTGCACCCGCTGACAAAGTTGGTTATTTCGCTCTTCCTCATTGTGCTGGCCCTGGTCATCCCCAACATGTGGGCGGGATACATCGTCTTTCTTCTGGGCGTCGTTCCGCTCGCGCTCTGGGGCGGCATCTTGCAGCCGTTATGGAGCGCGCTCTGGAAAATCGTCCTCCCTTTCGCCATCTCCATGTTTGTCATCCAGGGCCTGTTCTGGACCGGGGGCACACCCGTCGTCGAACTCGGGCCGCTCTCCTTCAAGGCGGAAGGGCTCGTATTCGCGACGACGATTACCGGACGCCTCCTGGCGATCATGGGCAGCTTCCTGCTGCTCTCCCTGGGCACACCGCCGGATGATTTGATGATCTCTCTTGAAGAACGCGGCGTCCCCAACAGCGTGACCTATATCGTGCTCTCCACGATGCAGCTCGTGCCCGGCCTGCAGGTTCGCGCGGGCAAGATACGCGACGCCCAGCGGGCGCGCGGCCTGGAAACGGAGGGCTCAATCCTGCAGCGCATGCGCTCGATGATGCCCCTGGTGGAGCCGCTTGTCCTGGGCAGCATCATCGACGTCGACGAACGGGCCATCG
>JBJYWZ010000666.1:0-3499 GCA_046259725.1 Promineifilaceae bacterium (SeqCode)
CCATCCAAACCAATGAAGCGCAGCAAATACGCATGATGACCAGCGTGATGTTTGGCCGAGAAAACATGGAAAAGCTTGCGCGCATGACCGACATGGACCTGCACGCGAATTCCACCGCAGAGATGGACACGCTGGTCGCAGACCTGAAAAAGCGGGTCAAGCTCCAGCAGACGGGTGACAACACTTACAACATTAGTTTTTGGGACAGATCGCCTGATCTCGCCAAGCGCGTCGTTCAATCAATGCTGACCATCTTTGTCGAATCGAATCTGGGTTTATCTCGTCAAGATCAGGACTCTGCGGAACGATTTCTGACGCGCGAAATTAACGACTATGAGCGCCGACTGATCGAGGCAGAGCGAGCGCTGAAAGATTTTCAAATGCGTAATGTTGACCTCTTGTCGGACAAGGGAAATTACTATGAACGTTTGAAAGAATCAAAGAACGAGCTGCTACAGGCGGAAGATGATCTCGCGCTCGCGGCCAGTCGGCGCGATGAAATCGCGCAACAACTGGAATTTATGGAGAGCAATGGCGCAAGCCTGCCATCTTTCCAGAGCTGGGTAGAAGACGCGTCCAAGGAAGTCACCAACCCCCTCGATGACAAGGTGAACGAGATGGAGGGACAGATCGACGAACTACTAATACGCTACACTGCCCGGCACCCTGAGGTCATTGCCATGCAGAAAGCATTGGCACGACTCAAGGCGAAGCGTGATGAGCAGAAAGCGGCTTATGTCGCGGAGCAAAGCACAAACGAAGTAGCTATTGCCCAGTCGTTGTCCCAGAATCCACTTTATCAGGAGATGAAGCTGCGACTCGCCGACGCAGAGACAGAATACGCCGGCCAGGCGACGAAGACCCAGAATCTACGCGATAAGATCGACAAATTTCAGGCAGCGGTTGATGAGGTGTTGAACGTCGAAGCAGAGCAAAAGCAGTTGAACCGGGATTACGGCGTTCTGAAAGAAAACCATCAGACCCTGTTGACGCGCCTCGAGCAGGCGCGTCTCACCCGGCAGGTTGATACCAGCGTAGACACCGTCAAATTTAGAACGCTCGACCCGCCTCAGGTGCCACAAAAGCCATCCGGCCCCAACCGGATCGGACTATCGTCATCGGTGTTCGGCGGTTCGATTGTCGGAGGGCTCGCGATCGCTTTTCTAATGGCGCAGTTACGTCCGGTCTTCTTCGACCGGCGGCAACTCACGGAGTTCACCGGCATACCGGTGCTTGGGAGCATCAATATGGTACGGGGACCGAAGCAGCGATCGCGCCACCTTGTTGCCAACCTTTCCTTCTTCGCTGCCCTGCTAACCCTGATCGGGCTTTACGGGGCCGTCGCCGCGATCTTCTTGTTCGACGTGGATATTGGATCCAAATTAGCGTTCTAGCCTATTCGCCGAACCAACCTCTCGTCACACTCGACTCAGCGCATTGTGGACCATTCTCCATTCGTCGATCCCCTTGGAATCATAGAATCATTCCGTTTTGCGATTACACAGTGATAGCCATGACAACAGCGAGCGAAAAAACTCCCAATACCGCTCATCCAGATATTTCCATTCGGCTACAACAATCGCATACGTCGAACGAATCTGGACTGGCTCGCAGCGAGACTCTGCCCCCGAACGCAGTGGACGGGAGCAGGCCACGTCAGCTCGCGCTGATGGAGTCAAGCGAGGTATTGGTTTTACCCAGGCCCAATTCCACCAAGCACGAAAAGGCAGATCAGAGGCGCATTGCCGAAGAGTTTAGGATAATTAAGCGACCACTGATCGTCAATGCCTTCGAGCAGCAGCAAGCCGACGAGATACCATCCAACCTGATCATGGTCTCAAGCTCGGTTCAGGGTGAAGGTAAAACCTTTGTTTCGCTCAACCTCGCCGCGTCTATGACTCTGGAGCTAGACTGCTGGGTTCTTCTGATAGACGGGGACGTGGCAAAGCCCGGCCTATCGCGCCGACTCGGATTGGGAGCCGCGCCGGGTTTGATTGAACACATTGATGAGGGCGCAGACCTCGCCGAACTCATTCAAAACACTGACATTCCGAAGCTGTCGATCCTACCTGCGGGTCAGCGGCACCGGCAGTCGACCGAGTTGCTGGCAAGCAATAATATGCGTCGATTGCTGCAAGAGGTTGCCACACGCTATCCCGACCGCATCATTTTGTTTGACTCCCCGCCAATTCTGGCGACGACAGAGGCTCCCGTATTGGGATCGCTCATGGGCCAGATTGTCATCGTCGTTGAGCACGAGGCGACTCCACAGGGCTTAGTCAAGGAGACGCTCACCCAACTTGGCCGTACAGACAATGTCTATATGCTCCTGAACAAGTGCAAGAGCACGCTGCTCTCGGGAAAATACGGTTACCAATACGGCTACGGCTATGGCTACGGTTATGGCTACGGCTACGGCTACGGCTATGGCGGCAATTATGGCGCCGAAAAGGACGACTGACCCTCAAGTTGCTGCCACGCAGGGAAATGAGAAAGCTGGCTTCTCTGCTGTCGCCCATGACGATTGCCCTGGCCGCTTTGGCGTCGGCAACTGACGCCACACCATTAACATCTTCCGGCGCGACTGCGTTGCCTCCGCAGTCGACGGGTAGCACGACGCTCGGCCCGCGGCGCAACCCGGTCGCGGTAACGGCCGGCAACAGGACGGCCGGTTCGCGGTCCAACGCCGGACTCGTAACGCGTTACATCTTTACCGACAACCTTTTCTTGTCGACGAACAATCAGTTTCGACCTGGAGCGGTCAACCCTCGATCGAACAACAACATCTACCTATCTGGCCAAGGGAAAGAGTCGGGAAACATCTTCCAACTGTTACCGTATGTGTCTTGGGTGCGCTCTGGTAGCCGCGTTAGTGCGCAAGTGAACTATGGCCCGAGTTTGTTGTGGTACCCAGGTCATACCGATCTCAATAGCATGCGCCATGTGCTGAATGCGTATCTCGATACCGAAGTCATCGAGCGCTACTTCTTTATCGACATCACCGCCCAAGCCAACCAGGCGTTGATCAATCCCCGTCTCAACACCGGTTTCGACGCGATTGCCAACAACGATGCCTTTGCTCAAACGGCGTCGGTTTTCGTCACTCCCCGGATCCAGTTCCCGATTGCTGGGGGACGGTTTGCGCGGGTTGAGTTTCAGCCTGGATTCGGCGCAGTAGGATGGTCGACGGGCGCGTCAAATGGCGGCCGGACGACCACGCCACAGACGAATACGACATTGCGCATTACCAGTGGCTCGATGTTTACAAAGGCGCCATGGTCTATCAATTGGCAGCGACGCCAGTTTGATACAGACACCAATGAAGGTTTTGGGCGGTTCGATACAAGAGTCGGCTATATCTTCGGGCCGCGTTATCGTGCGGATATCGTGTTGGGTTATGATGACGGGGACTATACCGCGGCGAATGGCAGGACAAGCGGCGCGCGCTGGGAGCTTTGGTTCCGATGGACGCCGAAGACGTCGTCGACATTCGAGGTCG
>JBJYWZ010000667.1:0-6842 GCA_046259725.1 Promineifilaceae bacterium (SeqCode)
TCAAACTGGTTGCCCAACTCCGGGCCCGGCTGGTTAAACAAATCGATCATCACTCGCTCTCTCCTGATTCAATGTATCAGTTCCATTATGAATGCCACGCGGGAGTTGTCAATACGAGCAAGATGCAAGATACAGACTTTCTTCTGTTCACTGTCTGGCGGTTGGCTTAAGGCGGGTTGCTGTCGAACGGCTTCACAAAAAACCGAAAAACGTTACGGAGCTGGAACATCAACATTATTTGATTTGTATGTGATGCCGCATTGCCGATCGTTAATTGTTATGTATGCGGCAGGTGGAGGTTGTACCCCTTCCTTTTGCGCAAACCAAATATGGTTAAGATTTTCTGGTGAACTTAATGCACAAAACCCATAGAGAGGCACATGATCAGATTGAAGAAAGGTTACCCATGATCTGGATGCGGCTTCATTTAATCCACAAGGAGGTAAATGCGGGGCGCTTATGAACAATTCATCAGGAAACAGATCATAATTATCTACGGTAAACCTGTATCGAATCCAGGAGACGCCATCAATCGTGTACCTTTCATGATGTAAAAATGACAGTTGGGGTGGAGGTAAATCAGGATAACATGATAAGCCCAGTTCTGTTGAAAAACTCCAGACTGGTCCATTTATGACAGCTCCATGTTCATCTCTGGCAATAACTTGCCAATAATAGCGTTTATCACCTTCAAGCTCACCAGGATCACAATTTGTGACAGAACTGTCATTGCAGAGCAGTCTATCTGGTGATTTATCTCCGGGCTCAAAATAAACATCATAAGATACCTTGTCCCCATCCGCGTCGCCGCCATGCCATTTCAGGATGACATCAATAGTCTGATAAGAAGCCCCATTGGCAGGAGATGGATTTGATGGTGTATGGGGCGCGCTGTTTTCAGTTCTAAATTTCCATACCGGGCCGCTGGTTGAAACGCCGTGCTCATCTCGGGCAACGACCTGCCAGAAGTAGGTGGTGTTATATTTCAGCGTACCGGGATTACAGATCGTAACCTCACTATCGTCACAAACCAAATTGTCTGGTGAATTATCAACCGCCTCAAACAAGACGTCATATGTGACGATGTCACCATCGGGGTCACCGCCCTGCCATCTCAAAATTGAATTAATGGTTTGTTCCTCAGCGCCGGTAGATGGTTCAGGATTCCCTGGATCATATGGTGGATCATTTGGTTCAGCACCAGTCCTGAAGTTCCATACCGGACCTGCGCTAGTCTCGCCATATTCGTCTCGGGCAACGACCTGCCAGAAGTAGGTGGTGTTATATTTCAGCGTGCTGGGATCACAGGTCATGCCAACAATATTGTCACACCACAATATGTCTGGTGAACTATCATTTGCCTCAAAGTACACGTCATACATAACTATAGCTCCATCAGGATCTCCGCAAATCCAACTCAGATTAACGTCGATGCTCTGGTTCGTTTCCCCATCTCCTGGTGACGGGTGTGCGGGGACGTATGGAGACAGATTACCAGCATACTGATAGCTGTTCATCAAGAGAGGTAAATAGATCTTAAAGACATCATCGGAAAGAGAAAACTCTCGTATCCTATCCCCATCCATTGCAGCCGCGGCCGTATAAACGATCAGTATGGCGGTCAACAGAACACATATGAGAATCATCGGGATTTTCACAGCTCACACCTCCCATGCTTAAGACCACTCTAGCATCACAATAGCACAGCTTTCCTGCGGCAGCCTGGCAGCTATATGCGATTTTGTGCGCTCTCCGTTTCCCTGTGACCGTTTTCTCCCCTTCTCTACCAATCTCGCCAGCTGACTCACCCTCCCTAGAAGAACTCTTTGTATCTCTGCGCTTTCTCCATAGCCTCTGTGTCCCTTTCCTATACGATCGCTCAATCTTCTTGGGATTTGTCTCCCAATTTTGTACACTGTAATACAGAAGAGAAATGACGGCCGTTACTGATACAACACAAGAATTCAAAGTACAGGGCATGGACTGTGCCAACTGCGCGCGATCCATCGAGAGCGCCGTCGCGCGTATGGATGGCGTGGCCCAGTGCGAACTCAACTTCAGCACGGAGACATTGCGCGTTACTGGCACGGCCGAAAAAGCCGACCTCAGCAGCCTCGTTTCCAATCTCGGCTACACCCTTATTGATCCGGCGCAAGAGGGAGAAGGTCAGGCGCCGCAGCCAGACGCGGCGCGGCCCGGCTTCTGGCGCAGTATGTGGTCAGAGCGCGAAACGCGCCTCCTGCTTCTCGCCGCTGTCCTCATCCTCCCCGGCATCCTGCTCAACGAACTGCTGCGCCGCGACCTGCTCTGGGTCGACGCCCTGGCCGTTGTTGCCCTGCTGCTGGCCGGTGCGCCCGTGGCCCGCAAGGGCTGGAACGCGCTGCGCTACGGCCGGGAGATAAACATCAACATGCTCATGACCATTGCCGCCGGCGGCGCCCTGATCATCGGCGCCACCGTGGAAGCGGCTACCGTCATGGTGCTCTTCGCCATGGGCGAGGCGCTGGAAGGCTACACCACCGGACGGGCGCGCGACGCCATTCGCGGCCTGATCGAGCTGGCACCGACCACGGCCACACGTGTATCCAGACACAGCGGCGGCACGGCCGTAGTTGGGCCCATCCTGCATGAAGTCAACGTCAACGAACTGGCCGCCGGCGACCAGATTTTCATCCGCCCCGGAGAGCGCATCCCCATGGACGGCCGTATTCTCTCCGGCGCCTCGCTGGTTGACCAGTCTCCGATCACGGGCGAGAGCCGCCTGATCGAAAAAGCGCCGGGAGACCTGCTCTTCGCCGGCAGCGTCAACGGCGCGGGCGCGCTGGAGGTCGAGGTCACGCGCCTGGCCGCGGACAACACGATCAGCCGCATGATTCGCCTTGTGGAAGAGGCGCAGGAGCGGCGCGCGCCTGCGCAGCGCTTCGTCGATCGCTTCGCCCGCGTCTATACGCCGATCGTCGTCCTGCTGGCCATCCTCGTGGCCACGGTTCCTCCCCTGCTTTTCGGGCAGCCGTTTCTTACGCCCTCCGGCGGCGCCAGCGGCTGGCTCTACCGCGGCCTGGCCCTGCTCGTCGTGGCCTGCCCCTGCGCCCTGGTGATCAGCACGCCGGTGAGCATCATCAGCGCTATCAGCGCCGCCGCACGCAGCGGCGTGCTCATCAAAGGGGGCATCTACCTGGAAACGCTCAGCAAAATCCGCGTCACCGCCTTCGACAAAACAGGCACGCTGACCGAGGGACGGCCGTCGGTCATCTCTGTGCGTACGGCCGACTGCGACACGGACCTGGAGGGCGAGCTTTGCTGCCCCGGCTGCGAAGAGGTGCTCGCCCTGGCCGGCGCCGTGGAAAGCCTCAGCGAGCATCCCCTGGCTCACGCCGTGATCAGCGCCAACCAGCGCTGCGGGCTGAGCGAACGCTGCGGCCGGGCGCAGAACGTAACCGCGCTCGCGGGGCGAGGCGTCAGAGGCACCGTGGACGGCCGTGAGGTGGTCATCGCCAGCCACCGCTGGTTCGACGCCAATATCGCCCACCCGCCGCGCCAGTGCGACCTGGCCATCTGCGACGAGGCGCAGGGTAACACGCCGCTGTTAATTGGCGCGGACAACGTCTACATGGGCACTATTACCGTCGCTGACACCCCCCGCGAGGAGAGCGCGAGCGTGGTCGCGCGGTTAAAAGAGCTGGGCATGGAGAGCATCATCATGCTCACGGGCGACAGCCGTTCGGCGGCCGAGAAAGTGGGCGCGCAGATCGGCGTGACCGAAGTGCGCGCGGATTTGCTGCCGCAGGACAAAGTGAGCGTGATTCGCGACCTGCAGGCCGAGCTGGGCCAGGTCGTGATGATCGGCGACGGCATCAACGACGCCCCGGCGCTGGCCGCTGCGGACGTCGGCATCGCCGTCGGCGGGGCCGGCAAGCCATCTCAGGCCATGGAAACGGCCGATATCACGCTCCTGGGCGACTCAATCAGCGGGCTGCCCTTCACCATCAGCCTCAGCCAGGCCACGATGCGCACCATCTACTTCAACGTCGCCTTCAGCATCGGCATCAAGATCCTCTTCCTGCTGCTGGTGCTGGCCGGCCGCGGCACCATGTGGATGGCCGTCCTGGCCGACATGGGCGCATCACTCCTCGTCACCCTCAACGGCATGCGCCTCCTGCGTTACAGTAAGCAGTAAACAGCGTTCAGCAATCAGTAAACAGTATTCAATTCGCGTGTTACTGAATACTGATCACGGGTCATTGGTCACCGAAAACTGGCCGCTCAGCTCAGCATCTGGTTAATCTCATTCAACGCCTGCTGTTCATCCTCGCTGACAAGCTGCTTACCCATGCCCAAAAAACCGCCTTCCTTGGCTGCTTCGGCCGCCTTCTGAGCAACGTCCTTGACCATGGCCTGGTAGGCGGCAAGCTGCGCGGCGCCCGCGTTCTTGCGCACCAGATCGGTCGCTGCTTTGATTGTGCTGGCCATCGCCGCGCGCGGCGTCGTCTTCAGGAAATCCCCGAAGTCACCCATGGTCACATCTTTCGGGAATGCGACGTTGAGAAGCGCTTCCGGTCTGGCCGCAGCGCGCGCATGGTTCAACGCGCCGGCCGCGGCACTCAGTTCGTCTTCCGTATCCCCCTTGCTGGACGGGGAAGCCGTGATTACCAGCGCGGCCGCTGCCAGCGGAGCCAGCGTGACCTTCACCCATTCATCATCGGCAAACAGGGACCGCAGCGCCTCGCTCTTCGTCGCGATCGCCCAATCTGCCGCGTCAGGCATTTCCTTGGCGGCGTTCACCCAGGCTGTAACCTCCGTCTGCTTGGGGACGCTCTTCACGCCCAGCGTTTCGCCCGCCTTGACCAGCCGGTCGAACAATCCCAATCCGGCGCTGCGCAGGTCGTCCACCGAATTAATGCCGGCGTCGTTAAGCAGTTCCGTATACGCGGGGCCAATCCCCGGCACGCGCAGCAAATCTGCGCGGTTGGCCAGCGACTGCAGCACCGTTTCGCTGATACCCAACCTGGCGGCCATCGCTTTCAATTCGCTGGGAACAACCGCCGCCAACAACAATTGATCACTGTCAGTAATGCCCAATTCGGCCAGGCTCTTGGCCAGGCTCGCGGATACGCCTTTCAGTTCAGATAACTTGTAACTCATCTTGGAAGACTCCTTCGCTAGTAAACGATTTTTGTTCATGGATAAGAATTCCATAACCTATCATTGTAATCGAAAGGCAGCAAATTGAAATGGGCCACATGAACCATTTGTGTCGTTCCGGTTCCCCAAATTCACCCGCGCACCCCCGCGCAGCCGCCTTGCCGTTAAAATAAACTGGATACCGAATATTGAATACAGTCCACTACACCTCTACCTCACTCTTTACCCACGCCGCGCGGATCTTGCCGATGGGCACAGCCTGGTTCCAGGACGCGGGCGCGCCGGGGCTGCGCGCCTGGTGCAGGGCGGCGAGCTGGAAGGAAGTATTCAGACAGGGCGAGCCGGATGACCCTTGCAGCGTATTCGCGTCGTAGCGCACCCGTGTTTTGCCGCCGTTAAAGCCGGTCACACGGCCGACTGTGAGACGCATCGGCTGGCCGTCCGGGTGCTGCAAGAGAAAGAGGTTATTACCCACAGCCATGGGTGGATCGCTGCTCGTATCCATCCAGCCGCGCATCGTGGCGCCGTGCTCGGCATCGGCCGTATCGCCGCCAACCGGCAGCTCGCCGATTTTTTCTTCCAGGCGGATCAGGGCGTAGTCCAGCTCCTCATCCGTGGCCTGCTCCTGCGCGGCATCGATATGCTTGTCGCGCGGCGGCAGGCAGTCCACCAGCCAATCCGGCCCCGACAGCCTGACTCGCGTCGGCTGCTTCTGCGTCAGCCCTGCGTGGTCCAGCGGCTCCTTGAAGTCAAATAGGCAGCTCACATCCTGCCAATTAACCTGCCCGCTTTCTATCGGCTGCACAGCGTGGTAATTTGTCAGCACAAGATCGGGCCCGACCAGGAAGCCGGTAGCCCCGCTCCAGGGGATTTCCAGTTTGCAGACCTGCCCCTGCAGTTCGGCCAGCCGCAGCACCAGCAGCTCGGGATTGATGAATTCCGACTGCGGGTGGATCAGGGCCTCGAAGGGCGACGCCTCGGGATTGTCAATACGCGGCCCGCTGAGCGTCAGCCCGCGCTCCTCGGCCAGCGCTTTTAGCCGGGGCCGGTTCGGCCGTCTTTCATAGGCCGCGGCCAGCAGATCCAGCAGCCAGTCATCCTGTTCGGCCGTGTTCACCAGCTTAAATATCTGGCTCTCGTAATTATCGTCCAGCCCCACCGGCGCGATGCCGTTGAGGCCTATAGGCGTGAAATAATCAACGATCAGCATATTCAGCGTCACCGACGCCGGAAACGCTTCCAGCAGCGCCTTGCGCATATCCCGTTTCCAAATTCCCGATGCCTGCCAGGTCATCTAATCACTCCTTACCATTCCAGTTCGGGCCGCAGTTCTTTCATCGCTTTCTTCAGCTGTTCCAGGCTGTCGCGGCGGCGCATATACTCCACGAGCTGGCGTGCTTTGGCCGCTGTGCTCGAGCCGGCCAGGAGATCAAACTCCACGCCCAGAATGAAGCAAAGCTCCCGCAGTTCCTCGAGATTGAATAACTCGACCAGCTTCTGGAAAATAAACTGCATGTCCTCTGCCGACGCGCCACGGCCGTTAGCAATGTGGCTTGATCCGCTAATGTTACCGACTGAGATCTTATCATCTGAAACAACATTACCGGCCGCAATCTCGTCGCCGCCGGTCTGGTGTTTGAGGCGCTCCATCTCTTTCAGGACCCACTGCTCGCGATCGCCGCTGCCCAGCTCGCGCATGA
>JBJYWZ010000668.1:0-2154 GCA_046259725.1 Promineifilaceae bacterium (SeqCode)
CTGTATACTGTTCAAAGTTTACCGTCCACACCATCAGTTCCCCAGAGCAGCAGGAAGATACGACTTCAATTCGTCGACGACCGTAGTCTTGACGGTCAGAGTTTCGCTGGAACCGATGTCGTCCGACTCGATGATGGTCAGGAAGGTCTCTTCTTCATCGCCGGCCTCTGCGTCGTCGGGAACGATAACCTGGACATTGACGACCTTCGTCTCGCCCGGCTGTAGAACGATGCGTGAGGGCACGCCTTCGCTCGACGCCCACCCTAACAGGGATTCCACGTCGAGGTCATAGGCCTTAACGGCCGTTCGTTGAAGGTCCGGCGGATCGTCATTGCTGATTTCAAAGCGCAGGGTGCCGCTGCTGCCGGCGACCTGCTGGTTGTCGGCGGGTTTGTTGGCCCGGAACCCCTTGGCGCGGATGGGCACCGTGTGCGTGCGTTCAAATTGGGCGCCGTCTGCAAGTTCGCCCCTGGCAACCAGGTACCACAGGCCGCGCTTCAATGTAACCGGACCGGCGAAAATGCCGTCGCCGGCGGCGCCATCGTCGTGCGAACCGTCGTCAAACAGCTCGACCGGTATGATCGAACCGTTCATGATGTGCTTAAGCGCGAACTGAACAGTCTCCCCGCTGATGTCTGGCGCGCCGCCTGAGGTGGACAACGCGGCGCGGAACGGTATTTCCCGGTTCGCCGGCAGCGTATGCCGGCCATCGTAATCCAGGTGAACGCCTGAATCCGCCGACGCATTGAGCACAAAATCGCCGCTGCCCTGGACGATAATCTCCCAGGTGGCGGAGGTCTGTCCCAGCGGCGGCGTGTAGACATCGGCCACGTCGATCAGGAGCGTCGATCCGCTCGATCTTTCCCGGATCTCAACACCGGCATCGCCCGCCTGCAGCAGATTACCGTCAGGATCTTTAACCATCAGACTGATATCTTCATTGCTGACAAGCGATTCCGCCTGCTGCACGGCCAGTGTGCAGGTCAGGCACCAGACGCGGCATTTTTCCTCGTCAACGCCCAGGGTGGTTGCCGTGCTGTCAACAGTCAAGGGGAAGGTCATGATTCCATCGAGCGTCGAATTTTCCACCAGCAGCGAATCCTGCAAAGCCATCATGTCGAAGGCGCTATGCAGGGAGGACTGCGTTTCGTTTTCCGTGGGCACAACGCCTACCTCCTGGATGAAGGGAACGCCGCCGGTCATACGCGCCAGGGAGAACATCGCCGACTGCGAAAGTTCTGAATCCTGGCACCAGCCGGAAATGACCGGGTAAATATTGATGCCGCGTTCAACCAGCTTATTCATGATAAACGCGAAATTGGCGCGGCTGCCCATCGGTGCGGCATCGCTGAGTACCAGCGCGCGGCTGTCGGGCACACCTCTGGCGGCCGCGGCCAACGCCTGGAACATGGCGTCTTCGCAGTCGCCCCCGGCGATGGCCGTCAGTTCATCCAGCTTAGCCTGGAATTCGGAGATGCTGCCGGTGCTGCCTTCATAGCGCACCTGATCTTTGAACTGCAGCAGGTGATAGGTTCGCTCCTTGCCGCTTTCGGGAATCACGCTTCCCGGCCAGGCCGCGGACAGCGCCGCCAGTTCCGGCTGCATGGAAGCGGTGGTATCGGCCACAACCACCAGCCGGCCGGCGCTGCCCGCGGTCTGGTCTTCCGCTGCACGCAGATAACCCGCGAGCAGCGCCAGAACGGCAGCACCTGCAGCGAGGGGCAGCAGCAGGACAATGGCGCGTTTCAGTTTCATAGTTGCCTCCTTACTATTACATTTAGAAAACGCCAGTATGTGAGGGTTACAATTCTAATATCATATATAAAAAAGGCAAGTGCTGGAAACATAACTTTAGGTAGATGTCACTTGACAGGCCATTTATTATGATAGTGTACGTAGAGAATAATAAAGGAGCATGGAAATGAATAATAGGCGTGGCCAATGGGTAGGCGGGCTGTTTTTAATCGGACTCGGATTGCTTTTTCTTTTGAACCAGTTTACGGATCTGCCGGGGCTGGAAAATGTGGCCATCTACTTTGTTCTGGTCCTGGGCATCATTTTTCTGGCCTGGGGAGTGCTCTCGCGAGAAGCGGGCCTGATGGTTCCGGGCGGAATCCTTACCGGCATCGGTCTGGGCATTGCGCTGGTGGCCGG
>JBJYWZ010000669.1:0-4400 GCA_046259725.1 Promineifilaceae bacterium (SeqCode)
TCAAGCAGCTAAACATGAACCGCCTGCTCGTCCCCAGCGGGATCGGCCTGGCGGAGCATTACTGCCGCCGCTGGCTGTCGGTACGGCTCCTGCGCGAGGCGACGGCCGTTGGCCCACTCGACAACGTGGAAGAGATGCCCGTAGGCGTTCAGCGCTCCGAATTCCTCGATTCAGGCGACCAATTTCTTTGTCTCGGTTTCGCTCGCCAGCTTGTGCTCTCGCCCGATGTCTACAGCAGCGTGATCGTCGGATTTCGCGTGGATGACGATTTGCAGAACACGATCCAGTTCCTGGACGATCCCGCCATCCCCCGCGTCCTGATCGGCGAAACCTGCGAACGCTGCCCGCTGACGCCGGACCAGTGCCAGCTGCGCGCGGCCGAGCCCACCAGATTGTTGGAGCAGGAACAGGACAGGGCCCGTAGATTGGCCATCAATATGCTGCGCGAGAAGTAGCACATTACTCACTGCACGGCCGTTTTCTGTGGATAACCAGGGGGATATTGTGGATAAGTCGAACCCGCTGGGGATAAGTTGTGGTTTCTAATGGGAAGATTTCTGGACCAGTCCCCCATATATGGCGCAGAACAGGCGTTCGCTATCATATACGCCAAATAGGAAGTAAAGCCAAATTGACGTATTCAGCTAGACATAATAGGGCACGATTTTTCCAACAATCAATCCACACACGGGAAAGGCAAGATCCACCAGATTTCATCCACAAATAGTGTGGGCAAGGGGGCCGCCCCCATATATGAGGGGCCGAATACTCTTTTCCACAAATCCACAGGCCCTACTACAGACTACTAATATTAACTATAATGAGAGAAAACAATTGGATAACTTTTTAAAGACCCTTAACGACGTTAAAAATAAGCGCCAGCCGTGTCAAAAAGGGCATGAGTTATTCAGGGATTTACCGGGTGTCTGAACCATTTGCGACCATGAAAGTCCAGGAGATCTTGTTTTCGCTGCGGCGTAATCGTGACTTTATGAGCCAGGTTGTCGCCTGGGAACGTTTCCCGCAGCGAGATGCCTCTTCGCTTCCCTTTCCCGCGGATATGGCCCCGGCGCTGAGCCAGGCCTTGCAGCGGCGCGGTATCAGCCGGCTGTACACACACCAGGACGCCGCCATCTCGGCCGTCGCCAACGGGGATGACGTGGTTGTCGCCACCGCCACCGCCTCGGGGAAATCCCTTTGCTACACAATTCCCGTTCTTTCGCACCTCTTGCAGGATCCCACGGCCCGAGCCCTGTATCTGTTTCCCACAAAAGCGCTGGCCCATGATCAGCTTGCGGAAACGTTGGCCCTGATCTCCGCGGGCGACCTGCCCATCATCGCCAACAGCTACGATGGAGATACGCCGCAGAGCAAGCGACGCCAGGTGCGGCAGTCGCCGGGCATCATCCTTTCCAATCCCGACATGCTGCACTCGGGCATCCTGCCCTACCATCCCGGCTGGCGCGCCCTGTTGGGCAATTTGGAATATGTGGTTCTTGACGAAATCCACACCTACCGCGGCGTATTCGGCAGCCATGTGAGCAACGTCCTGCGCCGCCTGCAGCGCCTGTGCCAGTTTTATGGCAGCTCGCCAACCTTCATTTGCTGCTCGGCGACTATCGCCAATCCCCAGGAGCATGCCGAACGGCTTGTTGAGCGGCCGTTTGTGCTGGTCGACGAAGCGCAGAACGGCGCGCCGAGCGGCGAGAAGCAGTTTGTGCTCTACAACCCGCCCATCGTCAACGAAGAACTGGGCCTGCGCGCCAGCACCGTGCTTACCGCCAAGGATGCCGCGCTGACCTTTCTGTCCCATGATGTGCAGACAATCGTATTCGCCCGCGCGCGGCAGACGGTGGAACTGCTGCTGGCTTACCTGCAGGATGAACTTTCTTACCGGCAGCATGATGCCGTGGTCGCCGGATACCGCGGCGGTTACCTGCCCAATGAGCGGCGCGATATCGAGGCCGGCCTGCGCGACGGGACGATTCGCGGCGTGGTGGCCACAAACGCGCTGGAACTGGGCATTGATATCGGCCAGCTCGATGCCTCCGTGCTGACCGGTTATCCTGGCTCCATCGCCTCCACCTGGCAGCAGGCGGGCCGCGCCGGACGGCGTGCCGCGCAGTCGGTGGCCATCCTGGTCGCCGGCAACAGCGCACTGGACCAATACATCTGCAATCACCCGCGCTATCTGTTCGGCCGTTCGCCGGAGCACGCGCTGATCAATCCCGACAACCTGCGTATCCTGGTCAAGCACCTGCTCTGCGCCGCCTATGAAATGCCTTTTAAGAAAGATGAGCCTTTCGGTTCCTTCGACCAGGTGTCGCCAGTGCTGGAGATCCTCACCGAGGAAGGCACGCTGCACCGCACGCGGGAGCAGTATCATTGGATCGGGGACGGCACGCCGGCCACGGCCGTCTCCCTAAGAACAAGCGGCGCGGAGACGGTCGTCATCCAGGATATCAGCGAGCCAATGCCGGTCGTCATCGGCGAAGTGGACCTGGAGAGCGCGCCCCTGCTCGTCTACGAAGGCGCGATCTACATGCACCAGGCGATGACCTACCTGGTCGAGTCGCTGGATTGGGACGGCCGTATCGCCTACGTGCGCCCCGTCGACGTCGACTACTACACGCGCTCGAGTCTGGGCAGCACCATCCGTGAGTTACGCGCCGAGGAAGAAATGACGAAAGATGGCCTGCTGGTGGCGCACGGCGACGTGTCCGTGATCACCAGCGCCACCGGTTACCGCAAGATCAAGCGCTATTCCCATGAAACGCTGGGCTACGGGGAGATCGACCTGCCCGACATCCCCCTGGAAACCACGGGCTACTGGCTCGTCTTTGAGCCTGAGTTGGCGGAAAAGCTGTGGGAAGAGGGCATTCTGGCCCGGCCCAACGATTACGGCCCCAACTGGCGCAGGCAGCGGCGGCTGGCCCTGGAGCGGGACGGCTATCGCTGCCGCACCTGCGGCGCCAATGGCAGCGCGGTATCCGGCGAAGAAAAGGGGGCGACGCTGCATGTACACCATATACGGCCGTTTCGCGATTACAACTACATCCCCGGCGCCAATGAAAACTACCGCCAGGCCAACCAGCTTGACAACCTCGTCGCCCTTTGCCCTTCCTGCCACCGCCGCGCCGAGGCCGGCCAGCAGACCCGTTCTGCCCTTGGCGGCCTGGCTTACGTGATGCAGAACCTGGCCCCGCTTTTCCTGATGTGCGACGTCTCCGACATCATGGTCAGCGCCGAATCGCTCAATCCGCTGACTAAATCGCCCACGCTCGTCATCTACGAGCGCGTCGCCGCCGGCGTCGGCTTCAGCCAGCGCCTGTTCGAGATGCACGACGAGCTGCTGGACGCGGCCCTGGAGCTGGTCAGCGACTGCCGCTGCCGCGACGGCTGTCCCGCCTGCGTCGGCCCGCCCGGCGAAATCGGCCCGCAGACGAAGGTGGTGACGAAGAAGCTGCTGGAGATGCTGATACAGTGACCAGTGACCAGTTGCCAGTAACCAGTTGGCAGTGACCAGTGAGCGATGACGTACAATGACCGAATCTATCCCCTTTGACGACTTTGGCGGACGCGGGCACGTGCTCCATTTTGCCCATCCCAATGCCTATCCGCCGGCCTGCTTTAAGGCTTTTCTGGAGCCGCTGACGGAGAATTATCACGTGGTCGCCGTGCATCACCGGCCGTTGTGGCCAAACAGCAGACCCGAAGAGTTCAAGAACTGGCAGGTTATTGCCGATGATCTCTATCATTTTCTGACCCAGCAGGGGTACGAACAGATCATCGGCGTTGGCCATTCTCTGGGCGCTGTGGCGACGATGAAAGCGGCCTACCAGCATCCGCACCTTTTCAGTAAGCTTGTCCTAATCGAGCCGGTATTCTTCGAACCGCACCTATTGAAGCTGCTGGCGGCCAATCCGGCCGTCCTTGAGGACTCCCCTATGGCGCAGGGGGCGAGAAAGCGGCGCGACACCTGGCCCGACCGCCGGACGGCCTTTGATCATTACCGCGGCAAATCCGTCTTCAAGCGCTGGCCGGACGAGTCGCTGTGGGACTATGTAAACGAAGGCTTTGTTCAAACGAGTTCTGGCGATCTGACCCTCGCCTTCCCGCGCGAATGGGAGGCCAAGATCTATGCCAGCCTGCCGCTGCATGTCTGGGAAGAACTGCCCCAGGTCCCGCAGCCGACGCTGGCCATCCGCGCCGCTGAATCAGATACGCTCACCGAGGAGGCCTGGCGCCACTGGCAGAAACTTCAGCCGGGGGCTACCTTCGTCGAAATCCCCGACGCGGGGCATATGGTGCCGATGGAACGGCCAATCGAGGTGGTGGAGGCCGTTGACGATTTTCTTGGCAAGCGTTGATTGAAGCGAGACTCATTCAGGTCTGAACCA
>JBJYWZ010000670.1:0-2677 GCA_046259725.1 Promineifilaceae bacterium (SeqCode)
CGACCCATAGCAGACATTCACTTATTCGATTGCTCCGGCGTGGTCCAGCCAACGACACACTCCTCCGGGCGTCCCTTGATACAGGGGCATGAAGCGTGCGTTCCTTTGCCAGGGACGCCATGACGAGCCAGCCGTCCACATTTGTCCGTTTGGCCAGAGAACTGCGCCGCCGCCGGGTATTCACGACGCCCGGAATACGTTCTCCAGGACAGTTGTCCTTCGGTTCCTGTCGAAGCTATCTTGCCCGACACTTCTAATGGATTCGGCCGCGGCCAAACTACGCTGATTTAATGACGAAGCCTGACGGGCTGCGATATCCTCCTGAATCCCGCATGCTCTGAATCGCACGGTGTGGTCACACAACGTGAGGGGAGGCTCGCGCGAGTTGAGAGGCTTGGTCCGGGAACTTCGGCGCCGCAAGGTATTCCGCATGGCCGGCTTCTACATCGTGGGAGCCTGGCTGGTCATGCAGGCGGCGGACGTATTTTTCCCGGCCTGGGGGCTGCCGGACGCGGCGCTGAATATTCTTTTGATCGCCGCCGTCGTCGGCTTCCCGTTGGCGCTGGTTTTCGGCTGGTTTTACGACGTCACGACACATGGCATCGTGCGCACACCGGCCTTGGACGAGCCCGAATCCGGCGAAACAATTCCCCTCCAGCGAACCGACTACCTGGTCCTGGCCGCGCTGGCGGGGATCGCAGTGTTTATCGTCTTCCGGGCCGGGACCGAGATTGTCGAAACACCGAGGGTGGAAGTCGACGACTTGCCCGAGGAGGCGATCGACGAGGCGCCGCCGCTGAAGAAGCTGCCCAACTCAATCGCCGTGCTGCCCTTCGCCAACGTGAGCGACGATCCGGCCAACGAGTATTTCTGCGACGGTATTTCCGAGGAGATTCTCCACAAGCTCGGGGAGTTCCGCGATCTGCACGTGATTGGGCGGACTTCGTCCTTCGCTTTCAAGGGCAGCGACTACCGCATTCCGAAGATCGCCTCGCTTCTGGGCGTTCAATACCTGCTCCAGGGGAGCGTCCGGAAATTCGAAGATGAACTAAGGATCACGGCCCAGCTGGTGGACGAAAACGGCGTCCAGACCTGGAGCAGCGCCTTCGACCGCAGGTACGAGGACGTCTTTGCAATCCAGACCGAGATCGCGGACGTAGTGGCGATGACGATCTTGCCGAAGATCGTGCCGGTGCACGATCGCACGTACGAGCCGGACCTAAAAGCGTATCAGCATTACCTGCTGGGTCGGGAGTATCTCCACCAGCGGAAGGTGCCTGACGCCCGGAAAGAGCTGGCGAAAGCCGTGGAGATCGACCCGAACTTTGCCGATGCCCAGGCCGAATACGGGATTTCCATGCTCATGTGGGCCCCGGACGAGACGCAACGCGCGGCCGGAGAGCAGGCTATCCAGCGGGCCCTTGAGCTCGCGCCCGGGCTGCCCAGGGCACGGGCCGCAGAGGGAATGCAGTTAATGTTTTGGTCGCAGGACTACGCCGCTGCGGAAGAGGTGCTCCGGCGCGTGCTGGCGGATGACCCGAACATGGTGGACGCCATGAACTGGCTCTTCACTGCGCTACTCAATCAGGGAAAGGAAGACGAGGGCATCCAGTTGCTGGATAGAGCGCTGCGCATCGATCCCATGCATCCGGCCATTGCCGGCAATCTCGCGTGGACGTATTTCCAAATGGGGCGCCTGGCCAGGACCGAGGAGATCCTCGTTCGGTTGAGCGAACTGCCGGAGCCGAACGGCCTCATATACTCCGACCTGATTCAGTTTTACCACCAGACGGGACGCCTCGTGGAGATGGTGGAACATGCCCGGCGGATGGCATTCGATCCGGTATTCGGGCAGCGTTTTCGCGCTTTCCGTTACGCGGAACTGGCTTCCGCTTATGCCCTGCTGAATGACTGGGAAAGTGTCGAGCGCGTGGCAGAGCAGGGATTAAAGCCGGCACCGGACGGAGATTCCAGGTTGGAGTATGACTTCTGGATCAGGCTGCACTACCAGCCGGAATCCTGGCGCGGCCGATTCCAGGAGGCCGTTGAGAACTACCGCAGTGTTATGGCAACGGAAGGCTGGCCTCCTGAGGAAATGGAGCAAGAATACGGGGTACTGCTCGCGCTGGCCGGCGATCATGCCGCGGCTAAGCAGGTAATGGCTCCGCTGGAGGACAGGCCTGCAGATCTGGGGGACGGCAGCGAGATTTCGGCGCGCCAGGCGTTGGCCTGGTCCTATTCGGTGACAGGCCGGAACGACAAGGCGGTCGGGTTACTGCAGGAACTCGACCGGCTGATGAGCGACGTCGCCTCGAATGGGACGATGCATCGAAGCGAGCAACTGTTCGCGTATGCGCGGAACGCGGCGCTGCTCGGTCAGGCCGACCTGGCATTAGATCGCCTGCAAAGGGCCGTCGACGCGGGCTGGCGGGATTATTACGTTGATCAACACGATCCGCGCTGGGGCGCACTGAAGGGTGATGCCCGCTACCAGGCGCTGATGGCCGAGGTAAAGGCCGACGTGGACCGGCAGCGCGCCGAAGTGGCGCGTCTCGAGGCCGACGAGGATGTCCCGGCCTTGCTGGATAAAGTTCGCGAAAAGCAGCAGGCAACGGCTGATTGAGATGCGAGACTAACACTGCCCTGGCTCGATTCCGAGAGGGTCCGTTATTGGCCG
>JBJYWZ010000671.1:0-3658 GCA_046259725.1 Promineifilaceae bacterium (SeqCode)
GGTTGAATTATTATCGTGACTTCGTATTCACGCATGTTGCTAAACCTCCTTCCTTGGATTACTCTAGCGAGCTTTGCCCCTGGTCCTGCCAGGAGCGGAAATCAGCGTACATAACTGTATTCAATTGTTATGTTGCTGCGCAACGGATGGAATGCTACCACATTAGCTGGACGGAGCAAGAATGAAAACAATTCATTAATATGAACGGCCGTACAACCATCCCAGATAATATGTCCTGATTGGCTATTCTTAATGAGGTGATTTTCCGACTTTGGAGACGGCCGTTATAATTGCCGTTTGGTTAAGCTCATGTTGTGTGAACAAAACAAGCAGGTGCTGCGGAAAAGACCAACCATTCTGCAGCACACCGGCAAATTAATCTTTGCAGCAGCACTCTTTGTTCTGCTGCTTTTCTTGTCCAGGGGCGATTCGCAGGCGCAGGGCCAGACGCGGCTGGTACTGGCCTTCTACTACGCCTGGTACAGCCCGGACTCCTTTGGATCTGGCCGTACACCGTTCCAGCCCCCGGCGCCCTACTTCTCGTCTGATGCGGGCACGATTCAACGTCACGTGAGCGAGGCAAGAGCGGCGGGCATTGACGGCTTCGTGCAGGCCTGGTACGGCCCGCAGGTGGAGAACAACCAGACCGAGACGAATTTTCGCATGCTGCTGGATATCGCCTCAGGGGCAGGCTTCAGCGCGGCGGTCGACTTTGAGACGGGCAGCCCTTTCTTCGCCGGCAACCAGGATCGCATCAGCGCTCTGCAAACGCTGCTGGCCACACACACCAATCACCCCGCTTATCTTCGAGTCGACGGCAAACCTGTCATCTTTTTCTGGGCAAATTGGCTGCTGAGCGCCGGCGAATGGGAGGCCATACGAAGTGCAGTGGATCCCGGCCGCTCGACGATCTGGATCGCCGAAGGAGGCGACACAAGCTATCTCGGCGTTTTCGACGGACTGCATCTGTACAACACGGCCTGGTCGGCCGATCCCGCGGGTACGGCGGCAAGTTGGGCGGCCAATACACGGGCCGCGGCCGGGACCTATGGCGCTTACAAATATTGGGTGGCCACGGCGATGCCCGGCTGGAATGACAGCCTGCTTGGCCGCGGCTCAAACTCGTTTGTGCGCAGCCGCTCCGACGGCGCTTATTACCAGTCCAGCTTTGGCGGCGCAGCGGCGAGTTCGCCCGACATGCTGGTCATTACATCATTCAACGAATGGGCTGAAGGCAGCAATATCGAGCCGAGCGTGTCATTTGGTTCGACCTATCTCGACCTGACCGCGCAGCTCAGCGCCGCTTATAAATCGGGCAGCATCGCCGCGCCGCCCGTTCCCCCTGCCGCACCGGCACCCCCGGCTAATGAAGCTATCCAGGAAGCAGGTGAATCCACCGGCAGCGTTGCGGAACAGGCAGAGACAGCAGCGCCGCAATCGCAGGAGACGGCCGTTCCCGCGGCATCCAATCCCCCTACGGCCGTCCCGGAACCGCCGGCCACGGCCACGCCGTTTGCCTCGCCCACGGCCCAGCCTGATGGCAAATTGATCTACACGGTGGCCGCGGGGGATTCGCTCAATCTGATTGCCGACCGCTTTGATGTGTCGGTGGAGTCGCTTTTCGCGCTCAACGGGTTAGCAGAGGGAGATATCATCCAGGTCGGCCAGCAGCTTCTTCTCGGTTTCACCGTCCTGCCGGACGGTTCGGTGCCACTTGAAGGTAATTCACAGGCACGGGTCCTGCCCGACGGCACGATCGTGCATACAGTGGCCGCCGGTGAATCTTTCTACAGCATCGCCGCGAACTACGGGCTTACCCTGGAAGATTTTTATGCGGTCAGCACATTGACCGAAAACGATGTCTTGCAAGCGGGCCAGGAAGTGATCGTCGGGCACCGACCGCAGCCCAAAGAAATCGGCGGCTCGACGGATTCACCTGAATCTGCGGCGACTGACGAACCTGAAGCGACCACCATGCCCACGGCCACGTTCACGGCCGTTCCGCCGCAGCCTTCGCCGACAACGGCCGTTGCTGAGGCGTCTGTCCAGGCAGGGGCCGCACCTCAAGAAGCTCAAGAAGCAGTCGAAGGGCAGGACAGCGTCTTGTATACATGGCTGCCGATTTTTCTGGGGCTGACTGGCGTTCTTTTGTTGGGGACGGCGCTAATCGTTTTTGTGCGCCGGAAGTAATCCCTGGTCGATAGCCTCACCCAGGTTGCTGCAGGCGATGATGCCCAGGCCATCCGGGACCTGGATTTCACGCCGGCGCGAAGAGCGGGGAATGAGGCAGCGCTTGAAACCCAGCTTCTGCGCCTCTTTCAGCCTGGCTTCCAATTGGCTGACCGCGCGCAGTTCGCCGCTCAAACCCACCTCACCAATGACGGCCAGGTCCGCATAGACGGGCCGGTCGCGAACGCTGCTGGCAATTGCCAGGGCGACGGCCAGGTCCGCTGCGGGTTCCTTGATCTGCAGACCGCCAATCACGTTGACAAAAATATCCTTGTCGAAGACGCTGAGACGAACACGCCTGCCCAGAACGGCCGTCAGCAGCAGCAGCCGGTTGTAATCAATGCCATTAGCCGTGCGCCGCGGATTGGGAAACGACGTGGAACTGGCCAGGGCCTGTAATTCGACAAGCAAAGGCCTGGTTCCTTCCAATGTGACGGCGATCGCCGACCCGGGAGCGTTAACCTGGCGCTCAGCCAGAAAGGCTTCAGACGGATTAGCAACCTCTTCCATACCGCCGGCGCTCATCTCAAACACGCCCACCTCACTGGTTGCTCCGAAGCGGTTCTTGACGCTGCGCAGGAGGCGGTAGCGGTGAAAGGGATCGCCTTCAAGGTAGAGCACAGTGTCTACAATGTGCTCCAATACGCGCGGGCCGGCTATGGCGCCCTCCTTGGTCACATGCCCGACCAGGAAGACCGCGAGGCCGCTCTCCTTGGCAAGCTCCTGCAGCCGTGCTGCCGCCGCGCGAACCTGGCTGACGCTGCCGGCCGCGGACCTCAAATCGTCACTGTGGGTCGTCTGGATGCTGTCGACGATGAGCATTACCGGCTTTACACTTTCAACATGGGCCAGAATGGCGTCCAGATTTGTTTCGGTAACCAGGTAGAGGTCCCTGGCCTGGATATCCAACCTGTCTGCCCGCATTTTAATCTGGCGGGCACTTTCCTCTCCGGATACGTAAAGTGTGGGACCGTAGCGAGAGGATATTAGCGCTGCCACTTCGAGCAGCAGAGTTGATTTGCCGATGCCTGGATCGCCGCCCACCAGGACCAGAGAACCGGGCACGATGCCGCCTCCCAATACCCTGGAAAATTCCTCAACCGGAATTTCCAGCCGTTCCACACCGTCGGACGTAATGTCAGTCAGGCGCTGGGGCGCACTGTCAACGGCCGTGCGCGTTCTTGGCCCGGCGCCCGGGGTTTCCACGACGATGACTTCTTCAACCATCGTGTCAAATTGGCCGCAGCGCGGGCAGCGCCCCATAAATGCCGGGGTCGTCCTGCCGCAGTTCTGACATACAAATTGTGTTTTCTGTTTAGCCATTATTTTGATCCTGCCTGGAGTATAACGCTGCTGTCCAGCCATCACCAATCAGCGCCGGCTTTACTATTAGAAAATGCAGCCTTAGTTGGCGCCGGTTTATTAAATA
>JBJYWZ010000672.1:0-28872 GCA_046259725.1 Promineifilaceae bacterium (SeqCode)
GAAGCGATATTGGCCAGGTTGGAAATAGGGATTGGATGTCCATCGGGCTGAAAAGAAATCAGATTGGATGCCTGAGGCAGGCCCACCCTGCCCCCAGCCGTAGTCCGGCGCCGGCATGGTTTCGATCCGTTGAGTTACAGGGTCGCCGCCCCAGCTCACATTGTTCCAATATCTGGCGTTCCAGTTGTTGTTAGTCTCCTGCGCCAATGTAGGCCCGGCGAATACCAACACTACTAACAAAACTAGCGCTATCAATACGAAAGGTCTTCTAATCATTTCCATGTTGTTAGCCTCCCAGAATCTGCTTCGTGATTCTTGCTAAGCGATTTGTAATAATGTTATTAAGAGAAACAATTTTAGCTCAACTATGCCAATTAAGCCTTAATAAAACTGAGACGTAAATGGTTACTGTTCCAGATACGGCCGTAAAGTCATGTCCCCGGCTGCAATATGGTGGATAGCCCCGCCATCATCACGAATCTGCAGCTGCCCGAAAGTATCCGTGCCAATGATCTGGCCGGCGACATCCACACCCTGGCCAAGGCGGCTGACGAGCACGCGTTCATTCATATAGATCAGGCGCTCCTGCCATGCTGCATGGGGGGAGACACCTTGCCCGGCTCGATCGTAGTGCTCTTCGAAGCGCGAGAGAATGGCGCAGAACAGGTCAAGGCGCGAAAGCGGTCGGCCGTTAACCACCAACAGACTCGTCGCTGGAAAGCTTGTTCGCGGCAGTTCTCCGGCGGGAATGTTCACATTGATACCCATGCCGGCCACGACGTAATCTAGCGCCCCTTGCTCCGAGATACCGCCCTCAAGCAAGATGCCCCCATACTTTTGCCACTTGTTCTCATGTTCAAGCACATTGTCGTTGGGCCATTTCATGTAAGTTTTCAAGCCGCTTTGCTGTTCGACAGCCTCGCTGACCGCCAAACCGCAGATCATCGTCAGCCAGGAAAGACGTTCTGCCGGCCAGCCAGGTCGCAGCAAAATGGAGAAGAGAAGCGAAGAACCCGGCGGCGCCTCCCAACTGCGCGCCAGCCGGCCACGACCACGCTCCTGGTAATCGGTCAGCAGCACCGTACCCGCGGCATTGGAAGCGCCATCGCCGCTACTTTCCTCCGCCTTCAGCACATCGTTCGTGGAGCCTACCGCCGCTACATAGCGGTAAGCTCGCCCGAGCCAGGTTGTCTTCAATGCTTGCTGGACCTCTTCCGGTTTCAAACTATCTCGCATAGAAATCCTGTCTTGCGTTCCCGCAGCAGCCACGATCGTTTCGAGTTCACTGCCGCCAAGGCATATCCATTATAGCGGCATACATAGCACATGCGCAGGTGGCCGTTATGCCTCATGCCAGCTATCCATAAGCAAAGCGAATAACTTACCATAATATTGCCCTTGACAAGCTCCGCCTGCCCTTTATAATAAAGGCTGTCGCAAAATTCACGCAATTTTCACGCCCGCACTTTACATAAAGGTAGTACGCGAAAATAACATGAGTAGTACGCAACAAGAGAATACGGTTTACGAAGAAAAGCTAGACGAGGCTTTCTGGACGAATTTATTCAAGCAGGAAGCTGCTCAGGCACCCCCGGCCGATGAACAACAAATGTGGCCATCGGGGGCAGAGATACCTGTTTTTACCGATCCCGGCGCGGCCAATTCAACCTCGTGGAAGCTGGCCGAAGAGGTCTTTCGCTCCGATCGTGTATTGGAACTGCGTGTGACCGGTTTTAACAAAGGCGGGCTGCTGGTCTACTGGCAGGATTTGCAAGGCTTTGTGCCAGCCTCCCAGCTTGTGAATTTTCCCTTGCTGCACATTGCGCAGGAGCGTATGCATGCCCTTGCCGGTTTGCAGGGCAGGACGCTGCGGCTTAAGATTATCGAGTTGAACCCCGCGAAAAACCGCCTGGTTCTTTCTGAGCGTGTCGCTCAAGTCGATATAGAACAGCGGGTCGATCTTTTGTTCAGGCTGCGTCCGGGCGATATCGTCGCTGGTATGGTGACCAATCTCAGCGATTTTGGCGCTTTTGTGGATTTAGGAGGCATAGAAGGCCTGATCCATATTTCCGAGCTTTCCTGGAGCCGTGTTGTCCATCCCAGCCGCATCGTGCAGCCCGGTCAGCATATCCGTGTCAAGGTCCTTCGCGTCGACCGCGAACGCGAACGCATTGCGCTCAGCTACAAGCAGATGCGCCCCGATCCCTGGCTTTCGGCCGAATCTCGCTACCGCGCCGGCGCACTTGTCAAAGGTATCGTCAGCAACGTGACCTCCTTTGGTGCATTTGTGCTCCTGGAGCAAGAACTTGAAGGTCTGATCCACGTTTCCGAAATGCCGGAAATTGTACTGCTTAACCTGCGAGATGTGATCAAGGAAGGGCAGCGAATTACGGCACGCGTCCTGCATGTGAACAGCGCAGATAAGCGACTGGCGCTCACACTCCGGCCCGCTGCACCGGCGGCGGAATAAGAAAAAATAATTCAGTCTGGCGGGCGCTCCAGATGTCCAAAAATTGAACACTGCCTTACCCGATTGCGCCTGCTGTCGCCTCGACCATATCCTTTAGTGCGAACAAAAACAGCCCCCTGACGCAATAACAAACCGCGGTCCCTCGATAACAACCCGTTGATAGAGAACAAGTGAGCGAGTACAATGGGGGGTGAAGTTACCCTGTTTACTCTTATCGTTATCGTTCATGGCACGCTCAAAAACATCAACCAGCCGCACGCGTAAGAAACCACCAACCCCGGTTACCTGGGACGAAAAGGTCATCAGTAAGATGATGCCCTACCGCGTGGAAATCGCCGGTATTCTGGTTTTCTTGCTTGCAATCATAACAATCCTTGCCCTGCTTGGGATAACGAACTCCGGCTGGTTGGGCTGGTGGACTAGTTTACTCAACCAGACATTTGGCTGGGGTGCTTATGCTCTCGGCTTGATGGCTGCAGCAGCCGGTATTCACATCGCGTTGCGCAAGGTCGATCGGCCGTATGAGGTGCGTCCGGCGCAGGTCATCGGTCTGGAACTGATTCTGCTCACGGCCCTGGCTCTGAGCCACCAATGGTCGGGCTCGGACCTGATCGGCGCTTACGAGGGGAAGGGCGGCGGGCTCGTTGGTTGGGCCCTATCAGAACCCCCTATGGATTTCCTGGGGCCAATTTTGACCGGCCTGATCTATTTAGCCTTTTTCTTGTGGGGCCTGATGCTGCTGCTGGGGCTGCGCTGGCATGACGTGCAGGTTGCCTTAGCCGGTATCTCCAGGCGCCTGGGTGATTGGGCGGCGCGTGTCGCCCCGCCCGAACGAGCGCAGCGTGAGACAGCGCCCCGGCCGCCATCGCCCATAGTACCCGCCACGCCTCCTGTAACCGTCGTAGCGTTTTCCGAAGCGCCTCCCCCGCAGCAGGTACGGCGTTCTCGCCGGCTGCCCTCCACCGACCTGTTGGAACCCGGCGCGGCCATCGGCGTCAACGAAATTGAAGTCACCCAAAAGAAAGAGACCATCGAAAAAGCCCTGGCAGATTTTGGGATTCCTGCCGAGGTAACCCAGATCCGCCGCGGTCCGGCCGTTACCCAATACGGCGTGCTTCCCGGCTATATCGAGAGGACCGGCCCGGATGGTGAAATTCGTATGCACAAAGTACGCATCGGGCAAATTGCCTCTCTGCGCCGTGATCTGGCCCTGGCCCTCGCCGCCCCTCGCCTGCGCATCCAGGCCCCCGTGCCGGGACGTGGCGTGGTTGGTGTAGAGGTTCCCAACGAAAAGGTCTACCTCGTACGCCTGCGTGACATCGTGGAATCGGGCACATTCAGCAAACTGAAGACGCCTTTGGCCTTGGCCTTGGGACGTGATGTCTCCGGGTCTCCGGTCGCCGTTGACCTCGGCAAACTGCCGCACCTCCTTATTGCCGGCACAACCGGGTCTGGCAAATCCGTCTGCATCAATGCCTTTATCTCCTGTCTGGTCTTTAATAATCAGCCGGAAGATTTGCGCCTGATCATGATCGATCCCAAGAAAGTTGAACTGGTGCGTTTTAACGGGCTGCCTCACCTGATCGGCAAGGTAGAAGTAGATGCCGATCGCGCCGTCGGCGTACTGCGCTGGCTGACGGCCGAAATGGACCGCCGCTATGAAATGTTCGCCAAAGTAGGCGCGCGCAATCTCAACGGCTACAACAGGCGCGCCGCCAAACGAGACAGCGACATCGAACCCCTGCCCTTCATTGCGGTCTTCATCGACGAATTAGCCGACCTCATGCACATGTATCCAGGCGATGTGGAGCGTACACTTTGCCGCCTGGCTCAGATGGCGCGCGCGACAGGCATCCACCTGGTTGTGGCCACGCAGCGGCCGTCCACAGATGTCATTACCGGCCTAATTAAAGCCAATTTCCCGGCCCGTCTTTCTTTCGCCGTGGCCTCCGGCACCGATTCGCGCGTCATTCTCGACACCGTCGGGGCCGAGCATCTATTGGGCAAAGGCGACATGCTCTATCTGTCGCCGGATGCAAGCGGCCCGGCGCGCATCCAGGGCGTCTTTGTAAGTGACAGAGAAGTCCAGCAGCTCGTCTCCTACTGGCAAACGATGCGGCCTGATTACGAGCCCGGCTCCCCGCCCTGGGAAACACTCATCGCCAAGTACGCCTTGCTGGACGAGACGGACACACTGCTTGAGGCAGCCATTGAGTTGGCGCAGAAGAATGACACCATTTCCGCATCCTACTTGCAGCGCCGCCTGCGCCTGGGTTACCCGCGCGCCGCGCGTCTCATGGAGCACCTCTACGAGATGGGCCTCGTCGAAGACCCCAAAACCGGTGGCAAAACGCGCAAAACACTGACCGATGAAGACGACGATCCGCTGCAGCGCATGCTTTCCGAACGCTAGTCGTCAATAGCACAAAGTTCACCTTGTCTTACCGCACAGCTGCTTATTGAGAAATATCAAATAAATCGCAATGCCGGGCAATTATCTTCAAATAGAATTCCTCTGTGCTCTCCGTGTCTCCTCCATGCTCTCTGTGTCCCTCTCTTCCCTTCTCAAATATATGGAGGTGAAAAGCTGACGGAATGGTACCTGGGCACAATGGGCTTCAGTTATAAAAATTGGGTTGGCCCATTTTATCCTGACGGTCTCAACGCCCGTCACCATCTCACCTATTACGCCGAACGCTTCAACGCCCTGGAAATTGACTCCACCTTCTACGGCACGCCGGCGGCGACCACCGTGCAGCGCTGGCATGATGTCACCCCGATTGGATTCATCATCTGCCCCAAAATGCCGCGGGCGATCACCCATGAGGCGCGCCTGGTAGAAGCCGGGGAAATTACTCAGGAATTTCTGCAGAGGATGCGCCTGCTGAAAGACAAATTGGGCCCCATATTAATCCAGTTCCCGCCCGACTTCTCCCCGGCTGAGATGAGCAGCCTGATCCATTTTTTGCCCGGCCTGCCCGATGACCTGCGCTTCGCCATCGAATTTCGCCACCCCTCCTGGATCAAGCCCGAAACGGCCGTCCTGCTGGAAACGCACAATATCTGCTGGGCCAGCACAGACACCGTTTACATGCCGCGCCAGATCACACCAACCGCCGATTTCCTTTACCTGCGCTTTGTTGGACCTCACGGCCGTTTTCCCAACAAGGATCGGATACAGTTCGACCGCACGGATGATCTCGAACAATGGTGGCGGGCGCTGCAGCCGCATCTGGGAGATGCCAAAACCGTCTACGCCTTCTTCAATGATGATTATGAGGGCTTTTCTCCGGAAACCTGCAACCGCTTCAAGCGCATTATCGGCCTGGAACCCGGTGAAATCCGGCCAATGCAGCAGGGCCGTCTTTTTTGAAGATATAGAAGGATCAAAAAACGGCCGTTGCCTGTCTCGCAGCGGCCGCTTTACACACTCTTCTAAATTGAAAATCTTAACCGCCGGCGGCCACCAATGCCGGCACGCTCTGGAAAACCGCCTCCGCGGCAAAATTCCATCCCCATGAGGGCAGGATGCCGAATATGAAGACCACAGCAGCCGTGATAACTACGGCCGTAATCAGCGCCGGGCGTTTCATCAACACGACCTCGCCGTCGAACATAAACATATAGTAGACCACCCGCAAATAATAGAAGGCTGATACCACGCTGGTGACGACGCCGATGATCGCCAGCCAGACAAGCTGCGCCTCAACCGCCGCCCTAAAAACATAGAACTTGGCCGCAAAACCGATCGTCGGTGGCACGCCGGCCAGAGACAGCATAAAGACGGTCATCGCCAGAGCTATCCAGGGATGTTCCTTGGCCAGCCCCTTGTAATCTTCCAGCAGCACGCCTTCGCCCAGCTGATGCTCCATGGCGATCACAATAGCGAACGCGCCCAAATTCGTAAACAGGTAAGCGAACATATAGAACAGCGCCGCGCTCAGCCCGCTTTCGCTGTTAGCAGTCGCGGCCACGGCGATCAAAATAAAACCAGCGTGGGCGATGCTCGAATAACCGAGCAGGCGCTTGATGTTGGACTGCGTGATTGCGGCCACGTTTCCGATGATCAGCGTCAGCGTGGAAAGCACGGCCACGGCTGGGACCCAGGCATCCCCCAGTTGGGGCAGGGCGATCAGGAAAATGCGCAGCATGGCCGCGAAACCGCCGACCTTGGCTCCGACAGACATAAAAGCCGTCACCGATGTCGGCGCACCTTCGTACACATCAGGGGTCCACATATGGAAGGGAACGGCTGCGATTTTGAAGCCAAAGCCCACCAGCAAAAATGCCGTGCCTGCTAATGCCAGTGGCGATGCCTCACCCATCGCGGCGACCATCGCCGGCAGCGATGTCGTTCCAGACGCGCCGTAAAGCAGGGCGATGCCGAAAACAAAGATCGCCGAGGAAAACGCGCCGAGCAAGAAATACTTCATCGACGACTCTTCCGATTCGGGGCGCGGCCAGGCCATCGCCGCCATGATATACAACGGGATCGACAGCAGTTCCAGCGCCAGGAAAGTCAGAATCAGATCGTTGCTCATACCCATCAGCATCATGCCCGAAATCGAAAAGAGCATGAGCATGTAATACTCCTGGCGGTCGAGCCCCGTCCAGTCCAGAAAATCAATGGAAATCAGCACCGTTAACATGCCGGTTAAGATAAAAACAATGTTCAGGAAACTGGCATAATTATCGGCGACCAGCATCGGCGTTCCACCCTGTGGTGTAAACGTGGCTCCAGGGTAGAACCAGGCATTGATCGTAAAAAAGAGCGCGACGCCCAATCCGATCAGCGCTATCCATGCCGCCCATTTCTTGACGAACTGCGGCGCGAATAAATCAATGAACATCAGCAGCATGGCCGTCACCAAAGTGACGATCACGGGTGCCGCGTAAAAGAAGTTAATATCGGGGATTTCAAACGCCATATTGAGCAGACCTTCTGCTTGATCTAACTTTCACAATAATACCACAATAACCGGCCCATGCACTTGTAGCGCATCAGCCGGCGAGCTCATCCTCTTTCCTGTAAAGCCAGACGCGATTGCTGTGAAAAGTGCTTTGTCCGGCCATATCTCCTAAGGTATCCGGCGTCGTCCAGTTGACGTTGCGCCCGCCGCTTAATTTGCTCCAGCGGCCCTTCGGCGAGGCCAGCACGCCGGGCCGTACGGCATCCGTTACCACGGCGCGCAGTTCGCACCAGCCACGGCCGTTTTCCACGACAACCTTATCACCGGTTTCAATGTCCCTGGCCGCCGCATCTTCCGGGTGAATCTCCACAAACGGATCACCCTCGCGGCTTACTAATGCCTGCTGGTTGGCCAGGCTGCTGGTCACGAAATGATGCGCCGCGGCGGTAATCAGCGATAGAGACTCTCCGGCCTGAAAGCGCCCGGGCCCGTTCCCGCTGCCCAAGCCGTTGCTCCCGCGACGGCCGTCGTCCTCGCGATCGATCCACCCGGGCAGGGGATCAAGCCCCTGATCCTCCAGGATGCTGCTGAACAGTTCCACCTTGCCGCTCGCTGTGGGAAAGCGACCGTCTGCAAAAGGCACCTCATTCTCCACGGCCAGCGGCAGGAAGCCGGCGCGCTTCAACTCATCCAGATCGAGACCGCGCAGCGCCTCACTTTCTGCGGCCGTCGCCTCCCATATTTCGGCGATCACCTCGTCGGCGCTCTGCTGCAGCCAGGACTCATTCAGCCTCATTTCCCGCGCCAGCAGTCCCATCACGTCCCAGGTGCTCTTTGCTTCGCCCAGCGGCGCGATCGCCTGCTTGTTATAGGCCACAGCGGCATGGCCGTACGCTTTATGCAGGTCGGTATGTTCTAGCTGCGACGTTGCCGGCAGCACGATGTCCGCGAAATCGGCCGTATCCGTCAGGAAGAGATCGTGCACGACGGTAAACAGGTCTTCCCGTTTCAAGCCCTCCACGACGCACGCCGCATTGGGCGCGATTGCCGCGGGATTAGAGCCGAATACAAACAGCGACCTGATCGGCGGATCGACCACTTCGCCCAGCAGCGCCGCTCCCAGGCGGTTCATGTTTACCTTCCGCGCCGGCGGCGGGCATTCAGCCCAATGATTGACAGCCGCTTTGTTCCAGCTCAACGTGCCGCTGGCGCTGTAGGACAGGCCGCCGCCCAGGGTGCCGTATTGGCCGGTCAGCGCCGGCAGGGCGCAAATGGCGCGCACGGTTTGCCCGCCGTTCAAATTGCGCTGCAGGCCGTCGGCGATCTTGATCATGCCCGGACGCGTCCCCGCATAGAGCCTGGCCAGTTCGAAGATATCCTCTTCGGGCAGGCCGCTGATCGCCGCTGCCCGCGCCGGTGGATACGCTTCCAACCGCTCGCGCAGCGCCGGCCAACCGCTGGCATGCGCTGCCAGCCACGCTTCATCGTGCAGGCCTTCCTTCACAATGACATGCGCCATGCCCAGCGCCAGCGCACCGTCCGTCCCCGGCTGAGGCGCGATATGCCAGTCAGCCCCGGCGGCCGTTCGCGTACGCCGCGGGTCGATGACCACCAGCCCGCAGCCATTGCGCTGCGCCTGGCGCAGGAAGGGCATGAAGTGCGGCGCGGTGGAGACAGGATTATGCCCCCAGATAATGATCAGGCGGCTGTGTACTGCATGCTTGTAAGGTGGGCTGCGCCGTACCCCCAGCGTGGCATTGACGGCGAATTCGGCCGCCGCGCCGCAGATGGACCGCTCCAGACGGCTGGCGCCCAGGCGGTTCCACAGCCGCGCGCTGGACACGCTCATCTGCACCAGTCCCAGCGTGCCACTGTAGCTGTAGGGCAGGATCGCCTGCGGACCGTACTGCTCGATGATCTCGCGCCATTCACGGCCGATCTCCGCTAACGCCTCCTCCCAACTGATGGGCTGCCAATCGCCGCTTCCCTTGGGTCCTTTCCTGCGCAGCGGCTGCGTCAGGCGGTCGGGATGGTAGACATGATCCAGATAGGGCCGGACCTTGGCGCACAGCCAGCCCTGCGTGATCGGATGCTCCTGAACGGCCGAGAAACGGACCGCACGGCCGTTTTCGACCTCGGTTACGACCGAGCACGTATCCGGGCAATCATGCGGGCAGGCGCCAATGATTTGTTCTTTTGCCATCATCTCACTTTTCAAGGAGCCGGAAACCTGTGTTGTCGAATCATCGTCTGCTCTGGCATCAGGCGTACAAAATTAAAACCCGGCTGCTCATCGTCCAGGTGCATGACCTCTTCATCATTTGGCCAGGATGCGAACTGCGAATAACTGCTTGCCGCGGCCACGTAAAGGATGTCATCGCGCAAAGTCTGCGTCGATTGGTGCGTGTGGCCGTGAAATACACCGCGAATTCTCTGCCGCGCCGGCAGCAGCGCAGCATGCACTTCTTCGCCGTTCATAACCAGCATATTGGCGTCCATCCACGGCGAGTCCATGGACATAAGCGGGTGGTGCAGAAAAATGACCAGCGGCGGGCCGTCGGCCGTTGCCTCCCGTCGCAGCACCCTCATCTGCTCCGCCGAAAGATATCCCTGAGGCTGGCTTTGCGGCGGGCCCTGCGTATCGAATACCAGGCAGCGCATTCCTTTCACTTCAAAAGAGTAACTCAGCCGCCCTTTCTCCGCGCTTAAATCTGCCTTCGGTCCCATCGCCATATACAGATTAATATCCTCGGCTTCGTCATGATTGCCGCGTATGAAATAGATCGGCAGGCGCAGGCCCAAAAACGTTTCCCTGGCCAGCGCATAGGCCTCCGGCTGAGGATCGTTTGTGATATCGCCCGTATGCACGACGAAATCCGGCTTAAACGGCAGTTGATTGATTCGATCCACCAGCCGCTGCGCAGCCGGCAGCGCCGTCGATCCATGACTTGCAAAGCCCGCGGTCGGCCCAAAATGGGTGTCGCTGATTTGCACAAAATAGACAGTCTCGTTACCCATTTTCAAAACTACTTGCTCTCAAAACGACTTGCCGTGCCTATGAAAAAGAGCGGCATAGTTGCTTATATTCCCGCCAACCAGGCCGCTCTAAACAAACCGCCAACGTCACCGGGTTGGGGGCTTTTATCTTCCTGAATCCTAAGGTATCGGCATAGCCACGACGCTGGCGCTTATATTGGAGACTAGCGCCTGTACCGATGTGTCGATCAACGAGAAAAAGCCTGACGGCGCGATGCCAATCCAGAAGATGAACAGGATAAAAGCCAGCATAATCGCCAGTTCGCGCCGGTTCAAATCGCGCAGCGACCAGGTCTCTTCATTATCAACCGGGCCCATAAAGACATTTTGGAACATCCACAACAGGTAAACCGCCGCCAGAATCACGCCGCTTGTCGCGAACGCGGTGTATATCCAGGACTGCGGTACAAGCGCCTCCGAGCCCATGGATCCCAGCAAGATGGTAAATTCGCCCACGAAACCGTTCAAACCCGGCAGCCCCATACTGGACAAAACCACGATCAGCGACAAAACTGTAAACACCGGCATCACCTTCCACACGCCGCCATACGCCGACATTTCACGCGTATGGCGCTGCTCGTACAGGACGCCGACCAGGAAGAATAAGGCGCCGGTGCTGATGCCGTGGTTCACACCCTGCAAGATACCCCCCTGGATGCCCGCGTTATTCAAGGCGAAAATGCCCAGGGTCACGAATCCGAGATGGCTGATACTGGAATAAGCGACGAGCTTTTTCACATCCTTCTGCGGGAAGGAAACAATTGCTCCGTATATGATGCCGATGATCGCCAGCACAGCGATGAACGGGGCAAATCTGGTGGCTGCTTCCGGAAACAGGGGCAGGTTGAAGCGTGTGAATCCATATGTTCCCATTTTCAGTAGCACGCCAGCCAGGATGATCGAGCCTGCGGTCGGCGCTTCGGTGTGCGCATCAGGCAGCCAGGAGTGGAACGGGAAAACAGGCACCTTGATAGCAAAGGCTATGAAAAAGCCGATGAAAAGCAGATTTTGCACATTCGCAAACGCTTCCCGCCCTTCTATCAAGTCCGGCAGGGCGAACGTGCCGTTGGTCGTGCCCATGTAAAGAATGGCGATTAACATCAGCAGCGACCCGGCCATCGTGTATAGGAAAAACTTGATCGAGGCATAAACGCGCCGTTCGCCGCCCCAGATGCCGATCAAGAAATACATCGGGATCAATGTGAACTCCCAGAAAACATAGAACAGGAACAGATCCTGGGCCAGGAACACACCCAGCATGCCGATCTCAAGAAGCAGCATGAAGATGTAGTATCCTTTCACATTTGTCGTAATGGCGCTGAAAGAGGCGAACACCGCCAGCATCATGATGAAACTGGTGAGCATGACGAAAAGAATACTCAGGCCGTCAACGCCCATGAAATAGGAAATGCCCCACGACGGAATCCATTGAGCATAATCAACCATTTGCAGGCGTGCCAGGTCCGGATTGTATCCCAGGAGAATCACGATGGTGCCAATGAACGTGGCAACGGCCGTTGCCATGGCAATAAGTCGAATAGCCTTATCCGATTCCCTCCGTAAAGGTTTGAGCAGCAAAATGGCCGCCACGCCAATCAGCGGTAAGAACGTAACGATAGTTAGAAGTGGAAGTCTCATTTTCCCAATTCCCGTTTATCTTGCTATGAACAAGAAATAAATAATTAAAGCCACGGCTCCTAGAAAAACGCTTAGAGCATAAGTGCGCACATAACCCGTCTGCATGAAACCGAATGCCTGGGACAGTTTGCGTGTAACTTTTCCGGCCCCATTGACCACGCCGTCCACACCCTCAGCGTCAAAGACAAATGCCAGAAAGCCGGCGAAGCTGACAAACATATCCCGTATCAGATTGTCGTGGACGAAATCGTGCCAGAAGTTCCATTCCACCGGGAAAGCCAGCCAGTTGGCGAAGCTGTGAAACCAGGGAACGATAGTCTTCATGTACAGCGTTTCCAGAGGTAGAATACTGAACCACCAGATCGGCGTGTTCTGCAGAGGGTCCGGATCCTCTGCCGTTTCCGGTTTGCGGCGGTAGACCATGAACCCAAGCGCCAGGGCGATGATGGCCAGCAGCGTCGAAAGACCGGCCACGAACGGCGAAATTACCACCGGCGTCTTTGGCAGATTTACAAGCCCTTCTGCTGCGTATTCAAATGAAGCAATCGAATGCTCCAGCCACGCCTCCAGCGCCAGCCAGATTCCTTCCGGATGGCCTTCATAACTCTCACTGATAGTCCTGGTCAGGAAAGGCATATTCATCAACCCGCCAATTGTCGTCAGGATCGCCAGGACGATCAGGGGGGCGGTCATAATCCACGGGCTCTCATGCGCGTGTTCCGCGGCCCCGCTTCTCGGCTTGCCAAAGAACGTGAGCTGCAGCTGCCGGCCCACATAGAAGGCGGTCCCGAAAGCGGCGATAACCAGGAGAATGAAGATCGCCTGCACATGCTGCTGGCTGTGGGCAAGAATCTCATCCTTTGACCAAAAACCCGCGAAAGGCACAATGCCCGCCAGGGCCAGCGCACCGACCATGTAAACCGCAAAAGTGACCTTCATACGGTGGCGCAGCCCGCCCATTGTGCGCATATCCTGCGGGTCGAAGTCGCCATGCCCATCATGTCCATGAGTAACTTCATGGTGCCCGTGTTCCATACCGTGAATGACCGAGCCGGAGCCCATGAAAAGCAGCGCTTTGAAGAAGGCGTGGGCGACCAGGTGGAACATCGCCGCCACATAAGCGCCCATGCCCGCCGCCGCCACCATAAAGCCGAGCTGGCTGATCGTTGAATAAGCAAGCACCTTCTTGATATCCCACTGCGTAAAGGCGATCAGCGCCGCCAGAAGGGCTGTGAATGCACCGGTATAGGCCACCAGCTCCGGCGAGCTGATGGTCCCGAACAACTGCACATCGCTGATACGCGCCAGCTCGTATAGAACGTTGCTGCGCACGATCAGGAACACGCCTGCGGTGACCATGGTCGCCGCGTGAATCAACGCCGAAACAGGCGTCGGGCCGGCCATAGCATCGGGCAGCCACACATATAGCGGGATCTGAGCCGATTTACCGGCAACACCCAGGAGGAAGAGGATCGTAACAATCGTCACAATCGCATCGATGGAAAACGATGCCGAGCCGATAGTGACAATTTTCCCTTCTACAAAGAACTCGACAGCCTGCGCGAAAATTGGTTCGTAATTGAGCGTGCCGAAGGTCCAGAAGAGCATCGTCATGGCAATGATCACCGCGAAATCGCCGACGCGGTTGACGATAAATGCCTTGCGGCCGGCATCGGCGTTCATTGCCTTGCCTTCCTCATCCACGCGATCCCACCAGAAACTAATCAACAGGTAAGAACAGAGGCCAACGCCTTCCCAGCCGACAAAGGTCACCAGGTAATTGTTGCCGCTGACCAGGATCAGCATGAAGAAGATAAAGAGATTGAATTCAGCGAAAAAGCGATTGTAGTTTGGATCGCCGTGCATATAGCCGATGGCGTACACGTGAATCAAAGTGCCGACACCGGTTACGACAAGCATCATGGTCACGGATAAGGTATCTATCTGCATGGCCCAGGGCACGTAAAAATCGGCCGAAGGAATATTGATCCATGTAAATAGAGGAATAATTTCCGTGTGATAGCCGTTCGCTATCTCGCTCCCGAACAACGACAGGGAAACAAGGAACGACGCGAATACCATGATTGTGGCAACCCACCCTGACCATCTTTCGCCGCTTTTCCTGTTTGCCTCGACAAAGCGACGGCCGAATAGGCCGTTGAAAAGTATGCCGATGGCAGGGAAAACCAAAATGAGGGGCGCCAGGGCAAATGTATTCATATGTGATACGCTGACCGGTAGGGTGCTATCCGGTCACGTCCTCCTTCCAGTCCAAAACCTATCCCTTGAGCAGATTAATCTCGTCGATATTAATGCTGCGCTTCGTGCGGAATATTACGACGATCAGAGCGAGACCGACGGCGACCTCCGCCGCCGCCACGGTGATGACAAAGAAGACCAACACCTGTCCATTGAGGTCACTTAGATAGCGCGAAAAGGCCACAAAGAGCAGGTTGGCCGAATTGAGCATCAACTCCACCGACATAAAAATGATGATCGCATTGCGACGCAGCAGGACGCCCATGGCCCCGAGCGTGAATAAGATGACGCATAGCGCCAGGTACCATTCAATCGTTACCGTACTAGGCATTGTTACCCTCTTCCTTTCCCTTTCTTCTCCCAAGGACAACGACACCGATAATGGCCGCCAGCAGCAAGACGCCCGTGACTTCAAAAGGCAAAGCGTAATCTTCAAACAGGGTCAAACCTAGTTGGTTGGGACTGGTATCGATCATGGGGATATCGCCGGCTGCCGCCCCGCCTTCGCTGAATATCAGGTACACAAATATACCGATCAAAGCGACGGCCAGGACGATACTCAGAATACGATGAAACTGTTCGCCGGTCGGCACGTCATCCCCGATGCCGCGCAGTTGTTCCGCTCCCAGGAGCATAATCACAAAGAGGAAGAGCACGACAATCGCCCCGGCATAGACAGTTACCTGAACCATCGCTAGAAATGGCGCGTTAAGTATGAGGTAGAAAATCGCAATCGTGACGAAATTCAGCACCAGGTACAACGCGCTGTGCACGGCATTTCGGCTTAGAAGCAGGCCTAATGCCGCGGCGATGGCGATTATAGCCAGAATTATAAAAACGAAAGGATTACCCATAATGTCGTCGCCTACTTGCTACTGAAGTCCAAAATTCCCTGCCTGAATGTACGTGCTACTCTGGATTCTCCATATCTGGGATGGCACGGTCAAAACTGCCTGGCTCTACCGCCTGGGGTGTTGACTGCATGCCGATAGCTTCATCCACCAATAACATTTGCTTGGTATAGATCGCACCGGGGCGGTCGAAAAAGGACAATTCGTAATTGTGTTCGAGCACGATCGCCTCAGTCGGGCAGGCGTCTTCACAAAACCCGCAGAAGATGCAGCGCAGCATATTAATTTCATATGTGCTCGCGTATCGTTCTCCTGGCGAGTACCGTTCATCGTCCGTGTTTTCTGACGCTTCGACAAAAATCGCATCGGCCGGACAGGCAGCGGCGCAAAGCGCGCAGCCGATGCACTTCTCCAGGCCGTTGTCGTAACGCTTCAGCTCATGCCGTCCCTTAAAGCGATTTCTCACCGGACGCTTGACTTCCGGATACTGAATCGTTACCGGCGGTTTAAAAAAGTGTTTAGCGGTGATCGCCATTCCTCTCAGGAGTTCACCAATCATAAATCTCTCCCTTCTTGGGTATTTCCGTCACCAGAATCAGCCGAAAATGGCGCTGACGACGGACTGAAAATAGCCTTCCTCGTAGAGCACGATAAACACAGCCGTAATTACGAAATTCAAGACCGCGATCGGCAGCATCACTTTCCAGCCGAAGCTCATGAGCTGGTCATAGCGGAAGCGTGGCCACGAGGCGCGTATCCAGATCATGATCACTAGTCCGGCGACGATCTTCATGCCCAGGTAAACAAATCCCAGAGCCGGGTATTGGTACACAAATGGCCCCAGAAAGCCGCCAAAGAAAAACACGGCCGCAAACGCGCTCAGGATGATCATCTTCATATACTCGGCCATGAAGAACATGCCAAAGCGCATACCGGCATACTCAACGTTAAAGCCGGCCGAAAGTTCCTGTTCCGCTTCCAGCAGATCAAAAGGATGCCGCTGCAGCTCCGCCAGCGCGGCGATACAAAAGACAACCGCCGCCAGCGGCTGCAAAAATACGTACCAGCCACCGGCCTGGGACTCCGTGATAATCCCCAGGTCCATCGAGTAAGCCAGCATAACCGGGGCCAGCAAAGCCAGGCCCATGGCCAGCTCGTAGCTGATCATCTGTGCCGAAGCGCGCATGCCGCCCAGCACCGCATATTTACTGTTTGAAGCCCACCCGGCCAGCACGATGCCGTAAACGCCGATCGACGTAATCGCCAGGAAGAAAAGCACGCCCACGTCCACGCCCGGCGCGATTGCGAAATAAGGCTCGAATTCGATGCCGAAAATGGTCATCGCCGGCGCCCAGGGAATAACGGCCAGGATCAAAATCGCCGGGATGACGGCCAGCATCGGCGCCAGGTTATAAACAGGTCTGTCTACTTTGGCCGGCGTCGGATCTTCCTTCAGGAACAGTTTCACCGCGTCCGCAGCCGGCTGCAAAAACCCTTTCAGCAGGCGGCGTTCCCCGCCTCCGCGTTTGGGGATCGGGATATAACCAACCCGATTCGGGCCGACACGATGCTGCAAGCGCGCCAGAACCTTTCTTTCCAGCAGCGTCGTATAAGCGAATCCGGTTATGATAACCAGGGAGATGATAAACCCCATAACCAGGGCCTTGATGGCAATCTGACCCGCTGTCATACAACCATTTCCTTTTCTACGATCTCAAATTTCTCGATAACGGCTTCCAAACGGCCCGCGAAATAGGGCACGCCGCGCATAAGCGCCAGGCCCCGCTCTACCACGTCGACAACGGCCACATAGGTCCGATACTCAAGGCCGTTCACCATAACCGAAGCGTGATCCCCTTCGACAAAGCCCAGCTCCGACGCATCAGCGGAATTGAGGATCAATGTTGGCCGGGCAAGACGCGGCGCGATCACCTCGGAGTGATTGATCAGCGTTCCCGCTGTGAATAGCGCCGCAACGCGAACAACCTGCAGCCCTTCAACGGCCGCTGCTTCAACCTGCTCGCCCGCCTCGAACACTTCACCGCTGTCCGCCGCTGCAGTAGCCGGCCACTGCTGGCCCATGCCGAAGCGGTTGGCGATAACATTGCCCTGATAGTAGGCGTCATGCCCGTCGACAATTGGCCACTGCGTTTCCATTCGGGCCAGCGTGCGGTAATTCATGCCCTTATACTGCGGAGCCGCTTTCGCCAGTTCAGAGAAAACCTGTCCGGCGGCGACCGGTGCCTTGCCGGCTCCCAGCCGCTCGCCAATCTGGGCCACGATCAACCAGTCAGGCCGGCTGCTGCCCACCGGCTGGATCGCCGGGTAATAACGCTGCACGCGGCGTTCGCCGCTTGTAAAGGTGCCGTCTCGTTCCGCCCAGCTTTGCGCCGGCAAAACTACGTCCGCCGCTGCGGCCGTTGCCGTGAGGAATAATTCCTGAACAACCAGAAAATCCAAATTCCCACGACCGGCCATCAACCCATCGCCCACCGGGTCCGCGCCTATCACGTAAAGCGCGCCCAAAGTGCCTGCTCCGGCCGCCTCGTAAATCGATCGCGCGTTTTTACCCGGTTCTTTTTGCGCCTTGTATCCCGGCAGCAGTGCCGGATGAATGCCCATATCCCAGGCGCCTTGTGTATTATTGTGCGGCCACACGGGAATTAGCCCGTTGTTCTCACGGCCGTAATGATCATGTCCGCCGCCATTCTTCACCAGCAGCAAATTGCCCAATAAAGCCGCCAGCGTCTCTGTTTCCGCATAGCTCAACCCTTCATAGCCGTAGAAAACGACCAGGTTATTGGCTTCCACCAGCGCATTCGCGGCTTCCACCAGCGGGTCATCAGAGTCAGTCTTCACCTTGGCCGCCGTCAATAAATTCTGCACCGTGCTCAGAGCCCGGCCCGGCCCGTAATAGATGCAGCTCTGCGCATATTTATCCAGCCGCGTCGGCCGTAAATTAAGCACAACCAGTTTAGCCCCGCGATCAACCGCCTGTTTCACGCGCAGCCACCAGATTGGCTCTTCTTCATGCAAATCCGTGGCCACCACCATGATTGCGTCGCCTGCGCCGAGACGTGGGGGCGGTGAAACCTGTTCACTGCTTGTCATACCAACGGCGGCAACCACTTGCCCGCCGCCCAGACGGCGGTTCGCCAGGTCGATATCGTTGCTCTTCAATTCCTTGCGCAGGAGCTTTTGGAATAAATAAAGATCTTCATTGCTCAGGCGATCACCGGCCACGCCGGCTACCGAACCCCTGTGTTGGTCCAGTTTTGCGGCCACCAGGTCCAGCGCCTCGTCCCAACTCGCCTCTCGCAGCTCGCCGTTCTCGCGCACCAGCGGCGTCTGCAGGCGGTCAGGCGCTTCGGCGAAATGATACACAAAGCGATCGCGGTCAGAAATCCAGATCTCGTTCACCAATTCATTTTGCCGCGGCAGGACGCGCTTGATCACGCTGCGCCCGCCCGACTTCGCTTCACGCCGCGTGCTGAAAGCCATATTGCTTCCCGCCGGGCCATGCACCGAGATCGATGGCACGCGGTTCATTTCCCACGGCCGTGCGCCAAAGCGAAAATCGGCCGTTGTCAATGCGCCGACCGGGCAGATGTCCGTCGTGTTGCCGCTCCAGTAGCTGTCAAAGCCGGGCTCAGACATGGTGACGATCTCCAGCCGTCGCCCGCGGTTATGGAAGGCCAGCACCGGATCGTCGACGATTTCGTCCTGGAAGCGCACGCAGCGCGCGCACTGGATGCAGCGCTCGCGGTCCAGCCAGATCAAATCTCCCAGCGGAACATGCTTCGCCAGCTTCAACTTGTCGGTAAACACCATGCGGCTGTGCCCGTCGCCATACTGCATGGTCAGGTTCTGCAAGGGGCATTCACCCCCCTTGTCACAAATCGGGCAGTCCAGCGGGTGGCTAGTTAGAAGGAACTCAATAATCGATTCTCGCGCATCTTCTACCGGTTTGGAGTCGGTGACGACCACCATACCCTCGCTCACCGGTATTGTGCAGCCGGTCTGCAATCCGGGCCCGAAATTGATTTGAGGCGATCCGTCTTCTTCCAAAACCAGTTCACCTGTGACCCGGTCGCGTACAGGACGGCCGATGGCTACAAGGCACATGCGGCACATACCCACTGGCTGCAATTTAGGATGGTAGCAAAACACGGGTATTTCAATGCCGACTTTCTTTGCGGCATCGACCACCAGCGTGCCGCTGGGCACGGTCACTTCTTTGCCGTCTATCGTCAGGTTAACGAGATCACTCATTAATAGCCTCTCAGCGAACTCAATCGAGCCGTTTGTTGACTTCGTTTGCCCTGTACAGCGACCTTAATCGGCAGGTACTGCTACAGGCTGGCTGACCTTCGCTTTGTATTCATCTAAAAAGTGGGCGATTGTGGAAAGCACAGGGCTCACCGCAAATTCACCAAGGGCGCATAAACATTTGCCCTTCATCTGATTGGCGACGCTTTCCAGCACCGCGATATCTTCGGCCGTTCCCTCGCCATGCATTAGGCGTTCTAGAATACGCTCCATCCAGAATGTGCCTTCACGGCAGGGTGTGCATTTGCCGCACGATTCATGGCGGAAGAAATGGATCATCTTCGATGCCGCCCACACCATATCGGTATCCTCGTCCATGACGATCACCGATGCCGATCCCATGACCGAGCCGTACGCATCTAACCCTTCATAAGTCAGCGGTGCATCCAACGCGTCGGCCGTGATCACCGGGCCGGAGCCGCCGCTCGGCAAAAGTGCCTTAAACCCCTTGCCACCGCGCATACCGCCGGCCATTTCAATCAGCTCGCGGTAGGTGGTGCCCAGCGGCACTTCGTAATTGCCGGGGTTTTCCACGTGACCGCTCATGCACACGATCTTCGGGCCGGGACTCTTTTCCGTGCCCATCGTTTTATACCAATCCGCCCCTTTGACCATGATCGGCGGGATATTGGACATCGTCTCCGTATTGTTGACCACGGTCGGCTTGGCATACAGACCTTCCACCGCCGGGAACGGCGGCTTTGACCACGGCTGGCCCAGATCGCCGGCCAGCGAGTTGATCAATGCCGTCTCCTCGCCGCAGATATAGGCGCCGGCCCCGTAATGGCAGTAGAAGTCGCAGTCGAAATCAGAATCGAGAATGCCCTTGCCCAGCAAACCGTTGGCGTAGCACTCCTTCAACGCTTCTTCAAAATTGTAGGCGGCATCCATATACTCGCCGCGGAAATAGTTAAAAATAAGCTCCGCGCTGACGGCGTAGGCGGCGATGAGAGCCCCTTCGATCACCTGATGCGGATTCTTCTCAACCAGTTCGCGGTCTTTGAACGTGCCGGTCTCTGATTCGTCCGTGTTAATGAGGATATACCTGGGAAAAACGCCCTTTGGAAGAAAGCCCCACTTGATACCCGCAGGAAAACCTGCGCCGCCGCGCCCGCGTACATTGGAGGCGCGCACTTCGGCCGTTACTTCCTCCGGCGTCATACTCAGCGCTTTCTTCAAACCCTCGTAGCCGCCATGAGCCAGGTAAACATCCAGCTGGTGTATATCGGGGATATCTCGGTTACGTAGAAGTATGTGTGCCATGACTTTCCATAAATAGAGTGTCTCTATCTCTACACCCTATCTCTAACTCTATTTTCTCGCGTACGCGCTTATTTTCTCAACAACAGACGGTTCTTCCGTTCCATCCTCCGCTTCCGCCCGCAGCCGGGCCAGCAAAGCGTCAAACTTCTCTTCGTCCAGGTTTTCTTCAAACCTCAAATTGCACTGCAGCATCGGCGCCCGGTCACACGCGCCAAGGCACATGACCGCCTTAATTGTAAAGAGCCCGTCGTCCGTCGTCCCTTCCAGCGGGACGCCCAACTTTTCGCAGGCCATCTTTACAAACTCGTCAGCGCCGCGCAGCGCGCAGGCCAGGTCATTGCATATTTCCAGGACATACTTGCCCGTCGGCTCTTCGTAATATAAGGAATAAAAGCCGGAGAGGGAGAGCACGTGCGTCGGGTCGAGATCCAGGATGTTCGCCACCTCGCGCATGGCCTCTTTGCTCATATAGCCGTATTCCCTCTGCGCAAGATGCATCAGCGGCAGCACGGCCGATTTCTTGTCCGGATAGCGAGCGAGCAATCCCTCTATTTCTGCGGCATATGTTTCACTGATCAACGTAGTCTCCAATTGAGAAACCCGGTTTCTCGCAAAAACCTGGTTTCTGTGAAAGTGACCGCGCGCGGTCATCATCAGCGGTCAATATCACCCAGCACGACGTCAATCGAGCCGATGACGGCGACGAGATCGGCCACAAAGCCACCCCGCGCCATGTTCGGCAGCGATGCCAGGTTCACAAAAGAAGGCGTGCGGAAATGGACGCGCGCCGGTTTCGGCCCGCCGTTGCCTCGCAAATAACAGCCGAATTCACCGCGCGGCGACTCGACCCGCTGGTATACATACCCCTCTGGCGCGTCAAAGCCTTCGGTCCACAGCTTAAAGTGGTGGATCACCGCCTCCATGCTGCGCCCTAACTCCGAGCGCGGCGGCGGCACGATCTTGCGGTCGTCGATATTCACCGGACCGTCCGGCAGCTTATCCAGCGCCTGCTCGATAATGCGCATGCTCTGCCAGAACTCTTCCATGCGGCAGCGATACCGGGCGTAGATATCCCCTTCCGTCCTCAGCGGTACGTCAAAATCATACTGCTCATAGCCCGAATAAGGCTCCGTCTTGCGGAAGTCCAGATCGACGCCGGAACCGCGCAGGCTTGGTCCGGTCAGCCCCCAGGCGATCGCCTGTTCGGCCGTGACCACGCCGATATCCTTCGTGCGCTTCAAAAAGATCGGATTATTCTTCAGCAGCGCTTCGTAATCGGCGATGCGGCCGGGGAAGAAATCGAGGAACTGGCGCACGGCCGGCACGAACTCTTCCGGCACATCACGCCACAGACCGCCCGGGCGAAAATAACTGACCATCATGCGCTGCCCCGCGCACATCTCAAAAATATCGAAAATAAACTCGCGCTCGCGGAAGCAGTACAGGAACATCGTCATCGCCGCCAGATCCAGCGAAGAGGTCCCCAACCATACCAGGTGGCTGGCGATGCGCGTCAATTCCGTCAGGATAACGCGAATCACCTGCGCGCGCGGCGTCGCTTCCACGCCGAGCAGTTTCTCCACGGCCAGGATATAGCCCAGGTTGTTAGACATCGGCGCCAGGTAATCCATGCGATCCGTCATTACCAACGCCTTCGTAAACGTCTTGGACTCCATCGTCTTTTCGATGCCCGTGTGTAAAAAGCCGATATCCGGCGCGACGTTGACCACTGTTTCGCCGTCCAGCTCGAGCAGCAGCCGCAAAACGCCGTGCGTGCTCGGATGCTGCGGCCCCATGCTCAGCAGCAAATGTTCTTCTTCGTCGAGGATCTCCATCCCCGTGCCGACTTTCGCCCGCAGTTCTTCTACCGAGATTTCCTGGACTTTATCGCCCGCTGGGGGAAGTATATCAGTCATCGATCACCTCACTCTTTGGGCGCTGGTTTATGCACAGCAACATCTTCCCAGTTGAAGGAAAATTGAACTTCTTCATAGCCCAATGGATAATCCTTGCGCAGGGGATGTCCCTGCCAATCTTCAGGTAGGAACAGGCGGCGCAGGCTGTTATTGCCGGCGCAGCGCACGCCCATCAGGTCCCAGACCTCGATTTCCAGCCAGGTAGCGATCGGCCAGATATCGCCCATCGTGGGCGGCCCGTTATCCGGATCCTCTACAAAGACGCGCAGGCGCAGAGGCTGCTTATTTGGAATTGAGTATAGGTGGTAATTGACCACAAAACGCGGGAATTCCGGCAGCAGATCGTCTGCGCTGAGGTCCGAAATCAGGTCGAACGCCAGATCTTCGTCATCATGCAGCAGCCTGCAGACCTCGTGAATTTGTTCCTGCCCGATAATGAGGGTGCGTTCGCCGCGAAAATCGACAACTTCCTCGATGGCGCCGGGCACGGCCCCATTGATCTTTTCGATAACCAGTTGGTCGCGATCCATCAGGCCCAATCCTTTAGCTTTTCACCACGTACTTTTTCGTGCAAAGTCATGATGCCGTCAATCAGGGCTTCAGGCCGCGGTGGGCAGCCGCTGACGTAAACATCAACGGGCACGATCTCATCGATGCCCTGTACAATGGCATAATTGTTGAAAACGCCACCGCAGGAGGCGCAGTCGCCCATGGCGACCACCCACTTCGGAGAAGGCATCTGATCGTACAGGCGGCGCACGACCGGCGCCATCTTGCGCGAAACACGGCCAGATACAATCATCAGGTCCGCCTGGCGCGGCGACGGCCGGTTCAGCTCCATGCCGAAACGGGACATATCATAATGAGAGGCCTGCATGCTCATCATTTCGATGGCACAGCAGGCGAGGCCGAAAAGGATCGGCCACATTGAACCGCTGCGGCCCCAATTGACAACGTCCTCTAAGCGATAAGTGACTACCCCCATATTACCCAGTTTTTGCTCTATTCCCATTCGAGAACTCCTTTTTTCCAGACCCAGACATCGCCCAGGATGAACATGGCCATAAAGATCAACATGGCCCACAGTCCAAACATGCCCAATTGGCGAAAAGAAACCGCCCACGGCACGAGGAGGATGATATCCACGTCAAAGAGAATAAAAAGAACGGCAATACGGTAGAACTTTACCGGAAGGCGCCGCTGCGCTTCGCCGATCGCCGTCATACCTGACTCGTACGGTGACAGATCCCGGCCGGAGGCGCGCTTCGGACCCAGGTTCACTGACAGTACGGGCAGCAATATGGCGAAAAAGAGGGCGATTCCCAACAGGACTGCAACGGGTAAGTAGGTGATAGTTATTTGATTCATAGTTCAAATTTATTGAGGTCTCGTGATGTCTCACTTTGACTCGTGCATTCTATCACAAGCAAAACTTCCAGCAAAACTACGCCTGCCTGGGGATACTATAGTGCGCGACCATCGATGTTCCACGTGCCTTTAAGTAAAACCCAATCAATGCAAAGAAAAATTATTCTTCTGAAAAAACAAAAGCGACAGCAATCACCTCGCCATCGCTTTCCCAATCGTTCCTTCTGCCGGCCGCTTATCCCTATCCATCCCGGGCCACATATACCGGCACTTTTAACCCAAAAATCTTCTGTGTATCTCCGCGCGATCTCCGTGTATCTCTGTGTAACCCCGCTAACTCAAATAATCCCGCAATGACTTACTGCGGCTCGGATGCCTCAACTTACGCAGCGCTTTGGCCTCGATCTGCCGGATTCGCTCGCGCGTCACGCCAAAACTCTTGCCCACTTCCTCCAGCGTGTGGTCTTTGCCGTCGTTCAAACCGAAACGCATCTCCAGCACTTCCCGCTCGCGGTCGGTCAGAAAACCCAGCACATCCCGGATTTGTTCGCGCAGCAGCTCCTTGGAGGCCGCGTCGCCAGGTTCCAGCACACTCTCGTCAGGCAGAAAGTCGCCCAACTCCGTTGAGTCGTCCTGGTTGCCCACCGGCGTCTCCAGAGACATGGGGTCCATGGCGATGCGCAAAATGTCGCGGATCTTGCTCACGGCCGTTCGCCATTTGCGATTCAACGCCGGATCAAGCGGCTCTTCATTGGCCAGCGCCCGCTTGATCGCCGCCGACTCCTCCGGCGTCATATAATCCAGTTCCAGCGCCAGCTCCTCAACCGTCGGCTCGTGGCTTAACTGCTGCACCAAATCGCGCTGCACCTTGACGATCTTATTAATCGTCTCGTACATATGCACCGGGATGCGGATCGTGCGTGCCTGATCGGCGATCGCCCGGCTCACCGCCTGGCGTATCCACCACGTGGCGTAGGTGCTGAACTTATAGCCCTTCGTATGGTCGAACTTCTCCACCGCGCGCAGCAGCCCCACATTCCCCTCCTGCACCAGGTCTAACAGGTGAATGCCTCGCCCCATGTAGCGTTTGGCCACGCTCACCACCAGACGTAGGTTAGCCCGTGTCAGGTTCGACTTCGCCTCCTCCGCCAGGTGATAGACCATGAAGGCGTTGTATTCCAGGGCGATCTCATTCTCGTCCATCCATTCCTGGAATAGTTGCGAGTCGGGCAGCCTGTTTTCCCCGTCGTAATATTCCGTCATGCGCTGCACCAGCTCATTCGGCAGCAGGTAAATGCTGGTGAACATATTGAAGACGCACTCCGCCAGGTCCGTCCAAATCTCGTCCTGTCCCCAATTACCTTCATTTAAATATTGGCGTACATAGGAACTGCTGCCCTCGCGCCAATCCTGACGAAGCAGGCGCGCCTCGTCGATCATGCTCACCAGGTCCGGCGGCTTGACGCCGATCACGCTGCTCGCCTCTTTGGCGCAGGTCCAATTCTCCAGGAAATTGGTGTAATTCATGGTCATCGTACGTGCTCGAAGCTGATCCTGGTCCCTGCCGTTCAATTCCTCGGAAGCGTCCCGCGTCAGGCGATCCATCACCCTCGCCGCCGACATCTGTGTTGCCAGCCAGATTTCCTGTTCGGCCGTCAGCAGCGGCACCTGCCCGATTTCCTTCAGGTAAGTATGCACCGGATCATCCTCCACGATATGGGTCGGAAAATCTGTATCATCGTCGTCGAAATCCAGGTCGCTCTCCACAATGGCCATCAGCCCCGTATTTTCACCGGGATCTTCCAGCGTCTCCCCGTTATCCCCCACTATGCGGATATTTAACTTTTGCAGTCGCTCGTAAAGCAGTTCCGCCTCGTCATCGCTGGCCGTGGCCAGGATCGCCTGCACATCCGCCTCGTCGATCTGGTGCGAGCGGCGGGCGCGTTTGACGAGCGCTTCAAAATCGAGGTTGTCATTTTCCATGTTGCTCTGCACGTCTTTGACCGCTGCCGGTCATAGCATCCTTGGCTTTGCTCATGCCTTTTCTGGATCTGTGTAACTCATTCATGCGCTGGAAAAGCTGTGTGCGGCGCTCCGCATTTTCCGGAACTGGCGGCAGATCGAGTAAAAGCTGCTGCAGCTCTGAGACCTGCTGGTGCAACCGGTCAGCCCGCCAATCGAGCACCGACTTTGCCAGCTGCTCAGGCAGGCGTGACAGTTCAGATTCCGGCGCCGGGGGCAGGTCCATTAACTGCCGCACATGCTGGGCCAACACACCGTCAAGACTATCGCACAATTCCTCTATCGTGACAACCGGCGCCTGTTCCGTCCGTTCGTAGACGATATATAAAATTTGCCTATCCTCCGCAGCGCTGAAATCATCACGGCCGATCGGCGGCTGCTCATGGCGAATCAACTGCTGGTTCACCTGCAAGATCAGGTGATGGTATTCCAGGCACTGCCGCAGGAAATTCGATTCCCTTTTTTCGGACCCGGTCCGCGACCGCGCCAGGGGCGTCCTTTGTGCCGTGCTCTTCTGTGAAGCGGTGCCGTTGTCCGGCTCAGGCGGAGGAGGCGTTGTCCTTTCGCGATACGGCCCCGGGCTTTGCGGTACGGCCACCATTCTCAGCGTCCGTTCGTCCACGCGCAGCGCGCGCGCAAGCTGTTGGCGGTAATGTTCTCGCTCCACCGCGTCGGCTACGTCCTGAATCAAGGGCAGCACTTGCTGGGCCACGGCCGATTTCCCCTTCGCGTCATTCATGTCCAGCCCCTGCGTCGCCACCTCGATCACGTAGGCCACAACAGGCTTCGCCCCAGCCAGAAGTTCCGGCCACTGTTCGGGGCTGCTGCGGATAATCTGGTCCGGGTCCTTCCCTTCCGGCAGGGTCACAATTCGGATGTCGGCGTCCAGCCGTCCTTCATGCTGCACCAGGCCGCGCGCGTCGAAGCGCGTCTCGTAATCACGGTCCAGCGTATCACGCGCCACCTGCAGGGAGCGCATCGTCGCGTTCTGCCCCGCGGCGTCCGCGTCCAGGGCCAGCACAAAGCGCTTCGTCGATCGTTTCAGCAGCCGCAGCTGGTCCCCCGTCAGCGCCGTGCCCATCTGCGCCACCATATTGTTGAAGCCCGCCTGCCACCCCTGCATCACGTCCATATACCCTTCGACGATCACTGCCTCACGCGCCTCGCGGATATGCCGCCGCGCCAGGTCCAGCCCAAACAGCAGGTGTCCCTTATCAAACACGGCCGTCTGCGGCGAATTCAAATACTTGGGGATGCCGTCTTTTTCCAATGTGCGCGCGCCGAACCCGACCACACGGCCGTCGACATCGCGAATCGGGATCATCAGCCGGTTGCGAAAGCGATCATAGCGCGTGCCCTTCTCCGGATTCTCCGTCAGCAGTCCCGCCTCCAGCAGCTCCTGGTCCGAATACCCCTGATCCGTAAAATGTGTGCGGCAGGCATCCCACGAATTCAGCGCGTAGCCGATGTGGTAGGTGGCGATCGTCTCCTCGTTCAACTGCCGCTGCGCAATATACTCCCTGGCGGCCGCCGCCTGCGGCGCGTAGAGAAAAAGCTGGTGGAAATATTCGGCGCTCATCGTCAGCAGGTCGACGAGCTTCTCCTCCGCCTTGCGCCGTTTTTTCGTCCCCGGGTCCGGCGCCTCCAGCTCCACGCCCGCGCGCCCTGCCAGCACCTTCAGCGCTTCCTTAAAGTCATACCCGTCCCGCTTCATCACATAGTCAAACAGGTCGCCCCCCGTGGCGCACTCGCCGAAGCAGCGCCAGGTCTGTGTATCCGGGAAAACGACAAAAGCGGGTGTGCGTGTATTGGAGTGGAAGGGGCAGAAGCCGGTGTAATTATGCCCGGAGCGCCGCAAACTCACCGTCTCGGAGACGACATCAACAAGATCAAGCCGGCTTTTAATGTCTTCGGTAACGCTCATTTGCGAAAGGTCGTACCCTGTCTGGAACCAGCCAAAAAGCGGGTCCGGGGGCCAAAATAAAACAAGCCTCCTGTGGCTTGCCGATTATACTGCAAGGAAGCGTCGCTTTCATGCAAGTTGCTAACTTATTAGAAAAGAGTTGCCAACTTTTTGAAAATTGGCAACTCTATATCAGAACCAAAAATAATCTCGGTGCACCCTTCGTGCCTCTGTGTGTAATCAAAACCCCTAACCGCCCGACGCATCCACATCGGCCTGCACCTCCGCGAGCGTTACAACCTCCACATTTGCCAGGCAGGACGGCGAAACCGTCGCGTTCAGCAGTATCCACCTGTGCCGCGCCAGACCCACATTGCCCGCCTGGGCCACGCCGGGATCGAACCCCACCCAGCCATCGGCCGTTTGCGCCAGTGCTTCATATGTATCTCCGGAAGACATCGTGCCAAAGACGCCGGAACTGACGTCGGGCAAGCGATAAACCGTTAAAGCTTCATTGGCCGCGAACATACAGGGCTCGGAAGAGGCCGGCGGTGTGCAGGCGGCCAGAAATACACCCACTATCAGAAGCGCCGAAACGATCGCTAAAAAAGAACGAGCTTTCATGCGTATCCTCCTATCACTTCACTGACGGAGCATGCGAAAACCAAATAAACTCGGTGTATCTCCGTGCCCCCTCCGTGTTTCTCTGTATAACTCTTACCCCAGCACAACCTTCGCCTCATCCACCGTCATATCCACATTGTAGATCTTACTGCCCGGCTCCTGCACCTTACTCTGTGCCAGCGTACCCGTATCCAGCGGGCCGAAACCGATCTCGCGGATCAACCCGGAGACGATCTCCTTGGCCTGCGCATCATCCCCTGCCAGGAAAATGACGCGCCGCTCG